>NZ_JBAPTY010000175.1:0-2019 GCF_049282395.1 Halobacillus sp.
TGCAGACTCAGAAATTGGAACCTATTGAAAGTAAACATGGCGAGGGGCTGTTTTTGCCTCCTTCATCTAAAGCAGAACTCATGGACGAACTGGATCAGAGCTTTGAAGATTGGCAGTATCAGTTATCTAAACAGGAACGAGAAGTTCTGATTAAAGCGAAAATATTACTGGAAGAGCAAGATGCCTCAATGCAGACGTTTATGGATCTTACGAGTATGAGCCGTGGAACGGTTGCCAAAGTGATCAAAACGATCAAACAGGAATTTAGGGAAGCTGGCTTGCAGTTATATTATGAGAAGCAGTCAGGCTACAGGATAAGCGGCCCTGAGGACGCGAAAAGAACAATGCTTTCCAATATTCTCGCAACCGTTTTATCGCAGCCGGATTGGCAGAATGTCAGAAATGAAATTCAGAAGATGATCCTGCCCGGCAGCAATACGTGGGAAACGGAAACAGATCAGTGGCGTTCAGTAAGACAATTGCTTATGGAAGCTGAACAGGAATTAGGTTTAACGCTGACCGATGAAATGATGGAGATTCTTTCCTTACAGATCTTAATGATCATGAAGCGAATTGATTCAGAGAAGTATATTCATGTTCAGTCAGCAGAGAAAGAGGTTCTCCAGCAGACGAAAGCTTATCAGGCTTCCCTGCTGATTGCGAATAAACTCGAAGCCTTACGAGGGGTTTCTTTTCCGGAAGACGAGGTTTATTTTATTACGATGAACCTCCTGGGATCGAAAGTCCAGCACGATGACTTCAGCCGCTATACCGAGCAGGAATTAGCCGGACTGAAAGAAGTTGTGCAGCAGATGATTGCCGATTTTCAACTGTATTCCTGCGTAGTATTTGATGATAAGGAAGGGCTTGAAGAAAATATGATCTCTCATATTAAGCCCACTTATTACCGTCTCAAGTACGGGGTGCATATCGCGAATGACTTAGCGGAGACCATCCAGGAAAACTACCCGGATATCTTCCATTTAACGAAACGGGTGATGAGACACCTGGAGATTTATATCGGGAAGCCGATTCCTAATGAAGAAGTGGCTTACATTACCTTACACTTCGGAGGCTGGCTCACCAAAGAGAAAAAGCAGGTCGAAACCAGGCTCAGCGCGATTATCGTTTGTGAAAATGGGATTGGAACGTCCCATATGCTGCGCACCCAGTTGGAGAACTTAATTGCCGGACTCAATGTCATTACCACCCTGTCAACGAGGGAGTTTCAAAACAACGAATATCAGGCAGATGTGATCTTTTCAACCAATTATATTAAACCGAAAGATATTCCCGTTATTCATGTTCCAGCCATCTTAACGAATATCGAAAAAGAGCAGGTCATGCAAAGGGTCAACGAACTATTCGACTCCAAGCCATCTGAAAAAAAACCAGTCGACCACATGCTCGAAGTCATCGAACGCTATGCGACGATTCATCAGAAGGATGAATTGAAACAGGAATTGGTTCACATATTAGAACAAAACACTCCCGGAACGAAGGAGATTAAAAAGCCTATGCTCAATGATTTATTAACCAAAAAAACCATTCAATTAAAAGACCAGGTGCCAAGTTGGGAAGAAGCCATTAAGACGGCCGCTCAGCCACTGATCGATCAAGAATCCATTCACGAGGAATATGTGCAGGCGATGATTGATACCGTCCATGAATTAGGCCCATACGTTGTCATCGCACCGGGAATTGCGATCCCCCATGCACGCCCGGAAGCAGGAGTAGAACGACTCGGGATGAGTTTCCTGCGACTAAAAGAACCGGTGTACTTTTCAGAAAAAGAAAAGCACCGCGCGCAGTTAGTGATTGTGCTTGCAGCCATTGATAACCAGACCCACCTGAAAGCCTTAGCGCAACTCACGGAACTGTTATCAAATGAGGACAATGTGGATAAGCTAATTGCAGCGGATGATCAGGAAACCGTTCTTGAAATTATCAACCAATCCGTAGAAGGATAAAAAATTTGAGGAGGAATTTAAAATGAAAAAAGTATTAGTAGTATGTGGA
>NZ_JBAPTY010000176.1:0-3170 GCF_049282395.1 Halobacillus sp.
TGACGACCGTAGTGGTTAAAGTGAAAAACTAATCTCATTGCCCCCTCCGCGACTTCCAGAGGGGGTTTTTTGATTCTTAATGACAAAATCGATACGAAACCACTCAAAGATATGCTACTATTTAAAACATAATAAATGATTAGTTCCATGCGGAGGTTTCCAAACGTGCTGCCAAAAGAAGTAACGATCAAGTACATTGCAGAGAAAGCGAATGTTTCGATAGCTACGGTATCCAATGTTATTAATGATAAAGGAAGAGTATCCGAAAAAACGGCTGATCGAGTTCGCTTGGTCATTCAGCAATACCGATATCAAGGTAATTTAGCCGCGAAAAATTTGCGGACGAACAAATCATATTTATTCGGTGTGGTGGTTTCTGTCACTCAGCCTGAACGAAAACTTAAAGATAATCCATTCTACTGGGAATTGATCTCAGGAATTGAATCAGAAGCGAGCGGTTATGAATTTTCCATCGTATTGAAGGGTATCGATTCCGCTGAAGAATTATTGGCATTTATTAATCAAAGAAACCTGGATGGTGTGATTATCGTTGGAGCTGAAGAGAACTCCTCTTTAGTAAAAGTAGCTGAGGAATCCAATATTCCAGCTGTTTATATCGATAGTTATCTGGAGGATTTAAGTCTGTATCAGGTGCGTATTGATGACAAGCAAGGTGGCGCCGCTGCTGCTAAGCATCTACTTGAACTAGGACATCGAAAGGTAGCCCTTCTGTCAGGGAAGCTAACCTATAATTCGGTAAATCACTTTAGGTGGGAAGGCTGCAAAGAAGAATTATCAGCCTTCGACAGTTATGATGAATCACTTCTGATTGAAACAGATACTTCAGCCGAAGGTGGCTATGCAGCTGCCGATGATATGATCGAGAAATTCCCGGAAATTACAGCGGTCATATGCTTCTCCGATATTACTGCTCTTGGCTTATACAAGCGTCTGAATGAAAAAGGGTATGAGATACCGAAAGACCTTTCCATTACTGGATTTGATGGAGTTTATTTTACTAACTACATGATTCCGAAGCTTACTACCGTTAAGCAGGATGTAGGTAAGAAGGGAGTAACTGCAGTGAATTTGCTTTTTGAACAGATAAAAAGTAACTCATGGCCGGTTGAGAATCGCCGAATCTCACTCCCAGTTTACCTGGTTGAAGGAGAAAGCACGGCCCATCTTTAATAAACCAAAGAGCACCCTTCATTATGCAGAAGGATGCTTTTTTTTAGAGCAGTTCATGCAATTCATTAAGCGAAACTTCCAACTCATTTTCTGGCTGGTCAATCGGGTAAATTCGCGCTGTGTCATTTGTTTCATCCACGTGTTGGATGTATATCGGCTGATTATTAAAGGTAACATGAGACATTATAGGTGATGCAGCTATTTCCTGAGCACGTTGTTTATTCAATAGACAGCTCAACCTCCTTTATGATAGCTTGTGCTGCCAGGGTAAGACTATTCTTTAAGGAAAGGACTCCATATCAGTAATACTTTCAGGATCGTAACTTAGCTAAAGAATTTTATAAAAGTAAGGAAGCAATGAAACGGTTTAACTAATGATTCGTAAAGGAAAAGAGAAACAGAATAAATTATTAATTAGTAGGAGTCGGTTTGATGGAAAATCGTAAGTTTATGTATTGGCTGGGTGCAGTTCCTATTGTCTCATGGCTACTTTATTTTCTAGGGTACTCGAATAAATATAAAACGGAGAAAATTGTGGAAGCTGTTATTCTGATTGTTATTTTGACCGCAGTTTATTATATTTCAGTAATGCTTTACTTTAAGCTTCTGAAACGATAAGGGGGATGGGGGTGTCTGGACTTGCTAAGGCTTCATTTAGTTTGTGTATCATAACATTTTTCTTCGTTAGTATAGCCGCCGTCTTTTTTTATACAATATCGTGGATTTCTTATGGGATTATTTTTTTAGGTATTCCTGTTTCGCTCGCAGGCATTTTTTTGGCTGCTCAAGGATTTTTTAAGGAAAAAGATAAAGGGAATAAAGTTGTGCACGGATTATGCTTTCTCCTATTATGTTTATTGTTCATTATTCCGGTGGTTCTTATGTTAGTGATGAATATAAGTCCATAAATTGATGTTTAATAAAGTTAGATATTCTCTAATTTTTTCAGGAGTGGAAAGGTTAAAAGGTCGAACACCTCTAAGGTTTTAGAAGAAATCTTCTTAAAAAGGAGAAGTTTTATGAAAAAATTGTTATCTTATATTTCAGCTTTGTTTGGAGTTTTTTATATAGTATCATTCGTCTATGCGATCCTTGAATATGGAGAAATCAGGGTGCTTGATCTTGCTGCTATCATCATTTTGTTCTGGGCTTCCTCACTGCTTTGCCGAAAACACTATTCTGAGCAAGAGGTAAATGGTCGAGAGTAGGTTGCCGAGCAATTCAGTGAAAATCAAAAAAAATAAGTGTTGCGAGCCTAAGCATTATAAAACTGACTTAGGTTATGAAGGGAAGGATAGATAGGACCGCTTTATAGGCAAAATAAATTCCTAAACCCAGTAAGAATAGACTTGAAAATACTGAGATCGCTCTCAGTATTCGTGGTTTCAGAATACCTTTGCTAAAATGAACGGTGAGCGCTAAATTTAAATTCCATAATCCTACTCCAATAAAAATGGCACTGCTTATATAGAAAGCTTTTAACAAATTATCTTCCTTAAAAGTGTCACTTAAAGCGGAACCATAGACCCCAAGCCAAAACAGAATATTTAATGGATTAAAAGCTGCCAGGGAAAGACCGGTGAGGTAAGGGCGAAGGAGTCCAATGCGTAAATTTTCTTCCCGGTTAGGTGAAACAGTAATATTATCGTTTTGAGTAAAGAGGCTTTGGAATCCCGTATAAGTTAAGACAAGAGCGCCTAGAATTAATAGCAAGATCTGAACCGAACCTAAAGTCAAGTATTCGGATAATCCCTTATACATCAGGAACATAAGTGTAAGGTCAGCTGTCATTCCTCCTGCTCCAACAATTAGGGAGGGCCAGAAGCCCTGGTAAATCCCCCTTCTGATAATTTCTAAATTTATCGGTCCAATAGGAGCAGCAATTGATAAACCAAGAAAGATTTGTCTGATCAATAGTAAAAGCATGGCATGTCCTCCTTCTGTACATTAAATGAAAGAACCATGTAATTTAGAAGGAC
>NZ_JBAPTY010000177.1:0-19895 GCF_049282395.1 Halobacillus sp.
TGAACATGATCGGTGAGATCCCGCAGGGCTGTTAAGCCAGAGGAAGCTCAGCACAAGGGATGTTCGACTAAGATCGCCACGTCCTGTGGCAACGTCGAACGACCCTGCGTCGTGCAGGGCCGGAAAGCGAGTCGTTCCCCGCAGGACCTAACTCTCTCACTAGATATCTCGAAACTGAGTCTTACACAAACGGGAGCTTATCTTTAAATATCAACACTTAGAATCAGGATGGATCTGGAATAGAGCAGGATTCATCTTCGTACTCGATTTCTATAGTTACATGCTCCAGAGATATCGTATGAAGAATCTCTTTAATCCTTTCTTTCACATCACAGATTTCCTCTTTCGTTGCATCCTCCGGCACCACTACATGGGTGGAGAAGGCATGATTCTCACCGTCCATGGACCACAAGTGAGTGTGGTGTGTAGAGTTAATGTTCGGCACGGCATTGATTTTTTGAACGATATCTTCAAGGCTGATACTTTCCGGGACGCCTTCCAAAAACAGACGCATCGTTTTAATGAAATTCTTCACTACGTTATATAAAATAAATACTGTAATGGCAATGGAAGCAATAGGATCCAGAATAGGAAGATCCGTAAAAGCCATAACGATACTGACAACTAGAACCGCTGCCCAGCCAAGAACATCCTCAAGCAGATGCCAGCTTATGACTTTCTGGTTCATTGAGTCGCCCCCGCGGAGCCTGAAAACTGCTGCTCCATTAACGATAATTCCCAGTATCGCCAGAACAATCATCCCAGTAGTATTTGGCTGCTCTGGATTGAGAAGTCTTGGTATGGCTTCCGTTAAAATAAATACAGAACCAACAATTAATACGACACTGTTAATGAGAGCAGCTAGTAAAGAAAAACGCTTATATCCAAATGAGAACTCTTTAGATTGCTCTTTTTGGGAAAATTTCTGGAGAAACCATGCCAGACCAAGGGATAGAGAATCACCAAGATCATGTAACGCATCGGATAAAATGGCCATACTGTTGGTCATAATACCCCCAATGATTTCGATAATAGTAAAGAATAAATTTAGAAAGAAAGCAGTTTTAATCTTTCCTGTGGAAGAATCAATATGATGATGGTGATGATGTCCCATTAGATAAACCTCCTAATCAAATATATGAATATATGCTCATATATAATATAAAAAGCTGCCAAGGCGTGTCAACATGAAACAATACTAAGGAGCACAACACAGGATGGTCTTAGCTTCCCCTTATTCAGAAAGGGTATGAACAAGGAATACTATAAAAAAACTCCAGGAAGGCCCTGGAGTTTCTTATTTTTTTTCCGGATAGAAGCGCCGCTCAATAGCGTAGTACCCATAAAGATTATCAGTTGCAAGAGCAAGTCGCTTAACCTGATCCAGTAAAAATGTTTTATCAAGCTGATAAACTACTTTCTTCTCAATATGGTCAAGAGTGTTGTAAGCAAAATCCCATATGGACTGATGTTTGGAGGAATCAATAGACTCAGCAACCATAGCAAGAGCCCCGACAATTTCAGTAATGATTAAATGATTATCACCAGCATAGTGGCGGATATAACCAAAACCGCGATAAATATAATATTCAAATGTTTCATTTAAGAGTATAATTCTAACCTGTCCATCACTGTCGGTCAGATAAGGCGTGAAGGTAATATAGTCCTCAACTGTAAGCATTAATTCAGCCATTTGATGAATTGTATTTGTTGCTGTTTTAGGATCATCATTACCCAGGGACTTTATTCCAATTTCAGCTAATTTGTGCATCCCCATCTGAATGTCCTGCAGTTCAGTTTCTTTATGACCAATTTTAATCATACTATAGTAGAGTTCTTCGTCCACCAAATCAGCACCCGGTCCCCAGTAACTGATTAGCTTATTCGTCTGCAAAATATAATCTCCCACCTGTGAATGGAATTTAATGATTACATTGTCCTTGCGTGCCTGCTCAATCATACTCCTATAATCAACTAATTGAACATATCCTGACCTTCCTGCTACTATGGTTTCAGTATTTTCTTCGTAATCCTGCAGCAGATCGCCTGCCTGCTTGGTTCTGAAAGGCTCCAGGTCTTCGCTCAAAGTATTGTTGATCATCGCTTGGGAAGATTGTTTCATTGTTTCTGTAATATTGTGGACCTGCATCCATGTCGTGGCATGGTTAATGAAATAGATAAATGTAAGAGAAGCTATAAAGACTAATATTATCGTGATAATGGGGACGGCTACGAAATATTCGTAGGAAGTATTCCCAATGAATAAAAACACAAGCAGCACATACACAAAACTTCCATTAAAAATACCAAGAGCGTGCTGCGTTCGTCTATCTGCAACGAAGTTAATCAGCATTCGGGGTGAAAATTGCCCACTAAAGGTTGTAAGTACAACTAAGAGGGAGTTTAATGTGAAGGCGCTCAGTGTTAATAGACCGCCAATTAAGGTGCTGACCAGCATACGGGTTATTTCAGCATTAATTCGGAAAGATTGAAATGTATATTGCTCCAATTCTAAAACTAAATCAAGTACAAGAGTAATAGCAACAAACAGGATAGACGATGATATATAAATTAAAGGCATATACCATAAAGTCGATTGAACCTCTTGCTTGCGCTGCTGTTTAGTCATTTTAAAATATTTCTTAAGAGATACGGGTAATAAGTCCATCAGCATATAACGGTTTCCTCCTTTGCATATAAGGTACACGTTCCCTTCAAAGACTTGTATTAAAACTGTAAAATTATATTTGTAAAATAAAAATTTTGTCTTTTCATATTCACTTCCGATATAGTGGAGAGAAATAAGTGAAATAAGAGGTGGTCGCACTGAATTGGGTACAAAAAACTTACAAAGATCTTACAAAAGATGAATTGTATAACATACTTAAGCTAAGGGTTGAAGTCTTTGTTGTAGAGCAAGAATGTCCTTATCCTGAGGTCGATGGCCGTGATAAAGAATGTACGCATATCTGGTTAGAGGAAAATGGCAAACTCTTCGCTTACTGCCGGATCGTTCCCCCTGAGACAGAAGAAGATTATTATGCGATTGGTCGCGTCATTGTTATTAAAGAAAAACGCGGACATGGATATGCTAAAGAATTAATGGAAAGAGCTATTACGTTTTTGCGTGATGAATGGAAAGCGGAGCAAGTTTGGCTTCATGGACAAGAATATTTAAGAGGTTTTTACGGATCATTTGGCTTTAGAGAAGTAACTGATGTTTATTTGGAAGATAATATTCCTCATGTAGATATGCTTCTGAAATTTGATTGAGTTTCCACAATGTTGCAAGGGTTTAAGAAAGGAAAGAGAGTGGAACATACTACTCCACACAGTAAAATGGAGGTATAATATGAGTCCACAAACTTATTTTAAACAATATATTAATGGGGAATGGAAACCAGGTTCAAGCGAGAAACAGATTGAAAATATAAATCCATATACCGAACAGCCTATTACCACAATTCCTTCTGCCAATGAAGATGATTTAAATGAGGCTTACCGATCAGCTGAACAAGCTCAAAAAGACTGGGCGGACTTACTCCCAGTTAAGAAGCAGGCGTATTTTGACAGCTTGTTATCGGTAGTTAAGGAACGCAAAGATGAAATTATAGACTGGCTGGTGAAGGAAGCAGGCAGCACTCTGGTAAAAGCAGAAGTGGAATACCAGGCCGCAGTATCAATTATTAAAGAATCTTCCTCTTTTCCTACAAGGATGTCTGGCGAAATACTTCCTTCTAATACTCCCGGTAAAGAAAACCGGGTCTATCGTTATCCGAAAGGAGTCATAGGAGTAATTGGTCCGTGGAATTTTCCATTCCATTTAGCTATGAGGTCGATTGCTCCTGCGATTGCTACTGGAAACACAGTTGTGGCCAAACCAGCATCAGAATCTCCGGTTACTGCAGGATTACTGATTGCCGATTTATTTGAAGCAGCCGGATTTCCAGCAGGAGTGCTGAACGTAGTAGTAGGAAGAGGTTCAGAGATCGGGGATGCGTTTGTTACACACCCTGTACCTAAACTGGTTTCCTTTACTGGATCAACAGAAGTAGGCAGTCACATTGGAGAGCTTGCAGGTAAGCATATCAAAGATACGGCATTGGAGCTTGGAGGCAATAATGCTATGATTGTCCTTGATGATGCCGATGTAGAAAAAGCGGTAGAAGCGGCAGCCTTCGGAAGGTTCCTGCATCAGGGTGAAATTTGCATGTCCATCAATCGCTTGATCGTGCATGAACAGATTCATGATCAATTCGTGGAGGCTTTCAAAGAAAAAGTGGAAACCTTAAAAGTCGGTGACCCATCTGAAAAAGATACAACGGTTGGTCCGTTGATTAACCATGGGGCCATCGAGCGTATTCAGGAAGACTTACAGGCTTCCCTTGACCGTGGAGCCACCTTGCTTACAGGTGGTAATGCAGAAGGAAACATTATGCACCCTACTGTATTAACTAACGTTACCAATGACATGCCTATTGCAAGCAATGAAGTGTTCGGTCCTGTAATTGGAATCATTAAGGTTTCAAGTGAAGAAGAAGCCATTACAGTGGCGAATGATACTTCCTATGGATTAAGTGGTTCGGTATTCACAACCGATGTACACCGTGGTGTTGAAACAGCGAAACAGATCAACACGGGTATGATTCATGTGAATGATCAGTCTGTAAACGATGAAGCACATGTAGCTTTCGGCGGAGAGAAAAGTTCCGGACTTGGCCGCTTTGGAGGAGAGTGGGCTCTCGACAAATTTACAACTGTAAAATGGATCGGTGTCATGAATGGATATCGCAAATTTCCATTTTAATAAAGTAAATAAACGCCCTGAGCAAAGAAAAGCTCAGGGCGTTTTTCTATACAATATTATTTTTATCAGCGAATCTTTGGAATCTGGTTATAGCATCACGCAGTGTTTCTTCAGAGTTATTCAATCCAATTCGGACAAATCCTTCACCGTAATCACCAAATCCAATACCAGGGGCTACAAATATCCCGACTTGCTCGAGTAGAGCATCAGCGAATTCTTCAGAGGAATAGCCATTCGGTACATGAACCCACATGAAGAAAGACCCTTTGCATGGCTGGACCTGGTATCCGCTGCTTTTTAGACCTTCTAACAGTAAATCGCGTCGTGCTTCATAAGTAGCATTTAGCTCTTCGACACATTCCTGTGATTCTAACAAAGCCGTAGCAGAAGCTTCCTGCACAGCTCCGAAAAGGCTCACAAAATAGTGATCCTGGACAAGTTCCAATGCTTCAACCACACTTCGGTTTCCGACGGCAAACGCCACGCGCCATCCTGCCATATTATAGGTCTTGGACATGGTATAAATTTCGACTCCTACATCTTTGGCGCCGGGAACCTGCATGAAGCTTAACGGTTTTTCACCATCAAATCCGATGGCTCCATAAGCAAAGTCGTGGACCACACAAATATCATTGGACTCCGCGAGCTCGATGGTCTCTTCAAAAAAAGCCTGGTCAGCCACTGCCGAGGTTGGATTGTTGGGGTAATTAAGAAACATAAGTTTAGCCTGTTTAAGTACCTCTGGATCCATCGCGTCATAATCAGGCAGGAAGTTGTTCTTCTCTAGAAGCGGCATAGGTTCCATGACGGCATCAGTCATAGCTACTCCTGACCAGTAATCCGGATAGCCAGGATCAGGGACTAAGGCTGTATCACCCGGGTTCAGGAAGCATTGGCTCAACTCTACCAGTCCGCTTTTACTGCCAAATAGTATAGCTACTTCTGAAGAGGGATCAAGATCAACGTCATATTCTCGTTTGTAATACGTTGCCACAGCTTCTTTCAGAAAATCAAATCCTTGAAAAGGAGGGTACATATGGTATTCAGGGTTTTCGGCTGCTTTTTGCAGCGACTGTACAATATGTTCAGGGGTAGGCTGGTCAGGGTTACCTTGCCCAAGGTTCAGTACATCTTTTCCCTTTTGTTGCTGGAAATCGTTTAATTTCTTTACAAGCTTTGCAAAGAATTGGTCTGGTAAACGTTGAATGGCATCAGATTGCTTATATTGTTTCATTCTTTTCCACCTCGGCTTATTATTTGAATACTCTCACAACTGAATAATATGGATAGTGTAACATGTCTTTATCCGGATAGGGAATACTAGCCAGCAATATACATTAAGAAAACCAAACTAAATATTACATAGAAAAACCTAAATTTAAGATTTATTTTCAGTGGAAATTTTGCAGGTCAGTATTTTTGGGTATGCATAACTAGAAGAGAAAGAAGGAGTGGTAGGAATGAAAATTGTAATTTTAGGTGGAGACGCAGCAGGTATGAGTGCAGCCATGCAAATTGTACGTAATAGTGAGGGGAATGAAATTGTTGTTTTTGAAAAAGGAGAGATAACATCTTATGGTCAATGCGGCCTTCCTTATGTTGTAAGCGGCGACGTCAAATCGACAGATGATTTGATTGCCAGGGAGCCGCAGACCTTTCGCGATAAGTATGGAATTGATGTACGCACTTCTCACGAGGTTACAAAAGTAGACTGTGATCATAAAGTGGTTTATGGAGTCGATCATAAAACGAGCCAAGAGGTTGAAGAGTCTTACGACCGGCTGTTAATTGCAACAGGCGCAAGTCCGATTATACCTCCCTGGGAAGGTCGGCAGCTTGAGGGGATCTTTTCCTTAAAAACTATACCTGATGTGCAGGCTATTATGAACGACTTAAACCATTCTATTGAAAAAGTAACGATTATCGGCGGCGGCTATATTGGGTTGGAAATGGCAGAAAGTCTAGTTACTCTTGGTAAAAAAGTACGGATTATTGACCGTGGTGCCCAACTCGCAAAGATTTTTGATGAAGATATGGCTGACCTCATCCATGAAGAAGCAGAACGCCATGGAATAGAATTGAATTTGGGTGAGTCTGTTGAAGAATTTAGAGGGGGCCATCGAGTAGAATCGATCGTCACAGATAAAGGTGAATATGAAACTGATTTTGTACTGGCTGCTACAGGAGTCAATCCAAACACATCCTTTTTAGAAGGAACTGGAATTTCTAAAGGAGTGCAAGATTCGATCAGTGTCAATGCTTTTATGGAAACAAGTATAATGGACATTTATGCCGCGGGAGACTGCGCAGCACAGTATCACCGGCTGAAACAGAAACTGGATTATTTGCCTTTAGGGACTCACGCCAATAAACAAGGTCAGGTAGCAGGACTGAATATGGTGAACAAAAGAAAGGCGTTTCAAGGTGTAGTTGGCACTTCGATTTTAAAATTTTTCGACTTAACTCTTGGCCGCACTGGATTATCTGAAAAAGAAGCAGCCAGTGAATATATTCCTTACGATACGATTTCTATTAGCTCAACCCATGCAGCTGGATATTATTCTAAAAAGGATCCAATGACGCTTAAACTTATTTATAACAAAGAAAGCCGGGAACTGTTAGGTACTCAGATAATAGGCCATGCCGGTACGGACAAGCGGGTCGATGTTATTGCTACCGCCCTCTATCATCATATGACGATTGATGAGCTGGCTGATCTTGATCTTGCTTATGCGCCCCCTTATAACAGTGTTTGGGATCCTATTCAACAGGCAGCACGAAGAGCGTGAAGAAGGATCCAGGCATTCTGTTTCCGCACGGCGCTGTGGTAATATGGAAACAGGATTAACAATACAGGGGGATCTTTACGTTGAATAGGGAATTACTTCAAAAAGCAGAGCAGTTTATTTTTGAATGCTATGAAGAACTGGGACGGCCGGATGCCGGTGAAAGAATCAAAGAGATAGAAAGGTCAATTGAAGACTCAGGTACTTATCAGCATACTTTCGAAGAATTAGAATACGGTGCAAAAGTAGCATGGAGGAATAGTAACCGCTGCATTGGACGACTATTCTGGAACAGCTTACAAGTGTTTGACCAACGTCATTTGCAGGACGAAAAAGAGATACGGGATGCGGTGTATGAGCACATGAACTATGCCACGAATGGGGGCCGTATTCGATCGACTATTTCTGTGTTCAAACCGAAACAGGGGAATGATGAAATACGATTCTGGAACCATCAGCTGATCCGTTACGCAGGGTACGAAATAAACGGGGAGGTAGTGGGTGATCCAGCTTCTGTCGAGTTTACCCGGCAATGCGAAGATCTGGGCTGGCAGGGCGGAGGAGGAAGGTTCGATGTTCTGCCGCTTGTGGTACAAGTTGATGGTTCTAAGCCTCAATGGTTTGAAATTCCTGAAGAATACATTCTGGAAGTTCCTCTTCGTCATCCAGAGTATCAATGGTTTAGTAATTTTGGTCTGAAGTGGTATGCTGTGCCGTTTATTTCAGATATGCGTCTGGAAATCGGCGGTATTGACTATACAGCAGCACCCTTTAACGGTTGGTATATGGAAACTGAAATCGGTGCGAGAAACTTGGCTGATGAATTCCGTTATAATCTACTACCGGATGTAGCTGAAGCCATGGGCTTAAATACGAGAAGAAATACTTCCTTATGGAAAGACCGGGCGTTAATCGAATTGAACCAAGCGGTTCTCTATTCCTTTAAGCAGGATAAGGTGAGTATGGTTGATCATCATTCGGCTGCCCAGCAGTTTCAGCTTTTTGAAAAGAAAGAACGAACTTGCGGAAGAGAGCCAACAGGAGACTGGACTTGGCTGATCCCTCCCGTTTCTCCTGCGACGACTCATATCTTTCATTCGTCTTACACAGATCGGATGGACACGCCAAATTTCTTCTACCAAACAAAAGCATACGAAAAAACCCTTTAGATGAGTTCTAAAGGGTTTTTTTAGGTTATTCGTAGAGATCTGGTCTCCGGTCCTGAAAAATAGGAATTTGTTCACGGATAGCTTCTACATCCGTAAAATCTACTTCCCCATAAAGAATTTCTTCCTCACCTGATCCCTCTGCCACTACGTTTCCCCAGGGATCTACAATGATGGAATGCCCGCCAAACGTATTTGCAGCATCCGAACCTACACGATTGCATGCAATAACAAAGCACTGATTTTCAATAGCCCGACTGATTAACAGATTGCGCCAATGATCTACCCGGGGCTTTGGCCACTCTGCTACGACAAAAAGGGCTCTGGATCCATTAAGCATGTGAGTCCGCATCCACTCAGGAAAGCGAATGTCATAGCAAATAACACCAGCTGAGGGGACGCCGTTCAGTTCAAAGTTTCCCTTTTGGTTGCCGGAATGAAGATGCTTTTCTTCGTTCATTAATCGAAAGAGGTGAGCCTTACGGTACTTGGCAATGCGCTCGCCAGCGGAGTTGTAGGCAACAAACGTATTAAAGAAACGTCCCTCCTCGCGCTCCGCGATTGACCCAAGAATGGTCACCCGGTGTTTGGAAGAAAGGTCCATGAGGAGTTGGTGCGTCGGCCCGTCCATGGACTCGGCCAGTTCATCGAACCTGCTCAGATCGTACCCCGTTGTCCATAGTTCAGGAAGTACAATAATCTCACTTCCATTCCTGGCTGCTTCTTCAATTTTTTTGGTCGCATGTGCCCGGTTTGCTTCAGGGTCACCAAACGCGACATCCATCTGAATAATACCTGCTTTTACTGTCATATAATCACCTCGAACTTCTTTGTTTATCAAAAATCATACCATGAATTTACCTGAGTATGAAACGTTTTCAGACATGCTACAATAATAAATAGATGAACAGGATAGAAAGGATGGTAGAGATGTTTGAATTATTTCTACCGATGCTTGAACGTTTGGGCATCATTGTTACCGTTGCTTTTATAATAACAAGATTTAGATTCTTCCGGGAACTTATTGACCGTAAAGCCTTAAATCGAAAACAGCATTATATGGCAATTGCTTTTTTTGGACTGTTTGGAATAATTGGTACCTACACAGGAATTACTTATGATACCCAATCATTCGAATTCGGAAGTTGGGCTTATGAACTGAATGAGTCCGAAGCCATTGCAAACTCTAGAGTAATAGGGATCGTAGCTGCCGGGTTATTTGGTGGATATCGAATCGGAGCTGGGGCAGGCTTGATAGCTGGGTTACACCGATTCTCTCTAGGGGGGTTCACAGGATTAGCATGTGGAATTTCGGCTATTGTAGCAGGTATTATTGCTGGGTTTTTTCATAAAAAGGATCAGCCATTAAAGTTGAAAACAGCCCTTCTGGTTGGAGGTCTGGCTGAAACTATTCAAATGGGGATTATTCTAGGATTCGCACAACCTTTTGAGAGAGCATGGGAACTTGTCCAGGAAATAGGACTGCCGATGATTGTGGCCAATGGGCTTGGCTCTGCGCTGTTTTTATTAATTATTCGAAACGTACTAAACGAGGAGGAAAAAGCCGGTGCTCTTCAAGCTCAGAAAGCATTAAAGCTTGCTGAATCCACCGTTTCACACCTTCGTCAGGGGTTAACGGAGAATTCTGCCCAAAAAGCCTGTCAGATTATCTATGAAGAAGTGGGGGTAAGCGCTATTTCAATGACGGATAAAGAGTATATTCTTGCTCATGTCGGACAGGCAGATGACCATCACCAGGCGGGGAGCACCATTCAAACGCTCGCTACGCGTGAAGTTATTCAAAAAGGAGAGATGGTCATCGCCGGACACAGGGATATTAGCTGTGACCATACCGGATGTCCTTTAGGGGCAGCTGTAATTGCTCCTTTAAAACGAAAAAATGAAACAGTCGGTACTTTAAAGTTTTATGTTCGTTCCGAAAAAGAAATCTCAAATGTATTGATTGAGCTGATCCAGGGACTAAGTGCGCTGCTTGGTCAGCAGCTGGAAATCGCTGAAGCAGAAAAAGCACAGGAACTGGCGCGCGAAGCTGAGGTAAAAGCTTTGCAGGCCCAGGTTAATCCGCATTTTTTGTTTAATTCCTTGAATGTAATTGTCTCACTCACCCGCACGGAACCTGATAGGGCGAGGTCTTTGCTTATTGCTTTATCTAAGTTCTTTCGACAAAACCTTGGGGCAACTACAAAAAGGTGGACATCTCTTGCGGAGGAGCTATCACACGTGAAGGCTTATCTATTAATTGAAGAAACACGGTTTGTCGATAAACTTCATGTACACTACGATATAGAGGACCAAGCCCTCTCGGCAAAGATTGCGCCCCTTACCTTGCAGCCCTTAGTAGAAAATTGCATTAAGCATGGAATAAAAGATCAAGAGGGCGAGTCGGAGATTATGATTCAGATTAAATATCTGTCAGAGGGAGTCCGTGTATCCGTTAAAGACAACGGAAGCGGAATACTGCCGGAGCGACTTCATCATTTAGGTTTAGAAGAAGTTACGTCTGAAATAGGCACAGGGCTGGGCTTATACAACGTAAACAAACGACTGGAATTGTTACACGGAAAAAATTCTAAGCTGCAAATAGAAAGTGAGCCTGGGCAAGGAACGAGGATTTCTTTCCTCATTCCTCATAATAAAGAGGAGGTGTCGGCATGAAAGGACCCATTCAGGCGCTAGTGGTAGATGATGAGCGCTTCAGCCGTGAAGAATTAATTTACCTGTTAAAGCAACACGAGGCTATTCAGGTGATAGGAGAAGCAGAGTCGGGTGACACGGCTATTATGAAAGTCCTTCAACTACAGCCGGATGTTCTGTTTTTAGACGTGGAAATGCCCCGGATGGATGGAATGGAGGTGGCAAAGGCTGTTCAGGAATTGAAAAAGGTTCCTAAGATTGTTTTTGCTACAGCCTATCCAGATTTTGCTGTGGATGCCTTTCGACACGACGCCATCGATTACCTTCTTAAGCCCTTTGACGAAACACAACTAAAAGATGCAGTGGTTAAATTAGAAAAGAGATTCGCTCCTCAAATGGATGCTTCTCAAACGCTCAACCCACCGCCTTCAAAGCTTGCTGTAGAAGGGGAAGATAATATTCACTATCTTAATCCTGAAAACATTTTGTACGTTTATCGCGAGGAGCGGTGGACCAAGATTGTAGGGAAACCCCACACCTATAAAACAAGGGCTCCATTAAAGGAAATAGAACATCGTTTAAGAGGTTTCCCATTTTTTCGCATTCATAAGAGTTATCTCGTAAACTTAGATTACGTGGACAGGCTGACACCGTGGTTTAATGGCGCTTATCAATTAGAACTGCAGGGCAGAGAAGAAAAGCTATCGGTCAGCCGAAATTATGTTAAAGATTTAAGAAAACAATTAGAACTTTAAAACCCCGATCTGTTTTTTAGACCGGGTTTTTTACATGTTAACCAGAATTTTCGACATGTTAATCAAAAACCCTCTGGATGTAAGCGTTATCTTGTTATGATCGTTGTAAGCGATTACAAGAATAGAACGAAGGAGGAACTTTTTGTGATTACGTTTCTAATCAGTATCGGACTTTTAATCATTGGTTATTTCACGTACGGGAAATATGTTGAAAAAATATTCGGGGTAAATAAGAGCAGAACGACACCGGCTTATTCTCACAGTGATGGTGTGGATTACCTGCCGATGAATCAAAAGAAGAATGCTTTAATACAATTATTAAATATAGCTGGGGTAGGACCTATATTTGGTCCTATATTAGGAGCGCTTTATGGACCAGTGGCATTTCTCTGGATTGTTCTTGGTGCCATCTTTGCCGGGGCTGTTCATGACTATCTTACTGGAATGATTTCCATTCGTAATCGAGGGGCTCACTTGCCAGAACTGGCTGGGAAGTTCCTTGGGAAAGTAATGAAGCACGTCGTTAACGCATTTTCTATCTTACTATTGCTTCTAGTCGGGACAGTGTTCGTTACGGCTCCAGCTGATTTGCTTCATAACATGACGAGCAGCTGGCTGAGTCTGCCAATTATCCTGTTTGCCATCTTTGCTTATTACTTATTAGCAACGATGCTGCCAATCGATAAGATTATTGGACGTTTCTATCCGATTTTCGGAGCTCTGCTTTTAATCAGTGCTATTGGGGTAGGAGTATCATTGGTTGTAACGGGAGCACCAATTCCTGAACTGACTTTAACCAATATGCACCCGGATAATGCACCTATTTTTCCTTTATTATTTTTAACCATCTCATGTGGGGCACTGTCAGGATTCCATGCTACACAAACCCCAATTATTTCACGTACGACTCAGCAGGAAAAACAAGGCCGTCGCATTTTCTATGGAATGATGATTGCTGAAGGGATTATTGCTATGATCTGGGCAGCCGCAGCTATGAGCTTGTTCAACGGTTCAGGAGGTCTGAACGAAGTATTGGCAAGCGGTGGACCTGCAGCCGTTGTCAGTGAAGTCTCCGTGGCTATGCTTGGTGCTGTCGGAGGAACGCTGGCTATACTTGGTGTTATTATTCTGCCAATCACTTCGGGAGATACAGCTTTCCGCAGTGCCCGTATGATTATTGCAGATTATATCAAAGTATCCCAGAAGAAAATTATGAGCCGTGTTTGGATTGCTGTTCCGATGTTTGTCATTTCATTCGCGTTGACTCGTATAGACTTCACCCTTTTATGGAGATATTTCTCCTGGGCGAACCAGTCGACAGCGGTTATTGCCCTATGGGTAGGTGCTATGTACTTGTTTTTATCTCGAAAAAATTACTTTATTGCCGCTATACCAGCCACGTTTATGACTATGGCAACCTTTACGTATATTATTAATGCTCCGATTGGGTTCAATCTTCCTTTGAATATATCTTATCTATTAGCAGCTATTATTACAGTTGCGATTGTCACAGCTTTTTTCATTGCCGCGCGCCGTGGCTTAAGCAAGGATATTCCATTAGAAGAAGATTTAAAACCAACAGCCTGATAAAAGAGGTCAAACATCCATCAGAGAGATCTGGTGGATGTTTTTATATGTCCTGAACTTCACTTCCCTAAAGTCCCCATTAATGTGGAATAGTGTATGTCAGCCGTTCCATGAGAATCCTACAATGTCCTTTTAACTTCACCTTTTTAATAAGGTTTGTAATTTTAATAAAAGTTATTACAATATAGGGCCGTTTAGTTGAAGACTCGAGTTCGAGATAATCTGGGCCCGTTGCCAAAAATTTGATGAGGGTGGCTGCGGAAACAACTCGCTTTCCTGCGCCCCTACACGATGTAGGGTCGATCGACGTTGCCACAGGACGTGGCGATTTTAGTCGATCCTCTTTTTTACCAGAAGCCTTCTCAGTCGTTAACACTCCTTGTGGGGTCTCGCCTAGCTCCTTCTCCCGCGGGAGTCTCGTCGTTTCCTTAGCCCCCCCTGAGATTGAAGAGTGAACGGACCCTTCTATAAGCGATAGATACTTAATCCGCCTCAAATACTTCTATAGCGGGATTCATCCAGGTGGACAAGCTCGTTCTTTAAAGAAGTCTCCACCATAAACCAGAGTATTTCAAACATGATTTCGAGATCCCTATTTCGCAAGGTCCGGAGGGGGACGATGAAGACTCCTGTGGGATGAACATGATCGGTAAGATCCCGGAAGGCGAAGCCTGAGGAAGCTTACCACATGCCCACGGAAAGCGAAATCGTCCCCCGCAGGACCTGATTCTCACAAAAGTCTCGAAACTGAGTCTTAAACAAACGGGAGCTTATCTTTAATACTTAACACTATACCTTAAAAGAGAAATTATCTTTTAAGGTCGCTTTCTGAGACATTAAATGTCCTAAATTTGTTAATCAAAGAGGGTTTTGTGAATATCTGTTCCTTATTCAGGGTATGGTTGTTGTAGGATAATTGAAAGGAGAGGTAGATAATATGAGTAAAGCTATTCAAAATGATCAAGGAAGATTTTATATAGGCGATCAGGGTAACCCTGATGCACATCTGGATTTTGAAGAACACGGAGATACTATGAAAATCTTAAGTACCGTTGTTGTACCTTCTGAAAGAGAGAACGGTCTTGGAAGTGACTTAGTTGATCATGCTGTTAACTACGCGAGAGAAAATAAACTTGTAATTGAACCTGTATGCTCCTTCGCCCATGAGGTGATTAAAGATACTCCAGAATACCACGTGGTTTGGAAAAAATAGTGAAGAACACTGACTAATCAAAGTTGTGATTTTCATCGTTTCTTCCTCTGGATAATAAGTGATGAATAAACTAACCAGATAAATAGAGAGGGGGATACACATGAAGAGAGCAATGCTGATTGTCAATCCTTCATCCGGAAAAGAAGAAGCAGTAGATTATGTAGAAAAAATTGAAGAGATCTTAAATGGTAAAGGATATGAAGTTAAAGTATCTCAAACTGAAAAAGAACTCGATGCTATGAAATATTGTCAAACCGCTTGTAGGGATGAATTTGATTTGGTGGTCTCTTTAGGCGGAGACGGAACATTGAATGAGACGATAAATGGAATGGTGGATCAGACCCATCGTCCTTTACTGGGCATCGTCCCACTTGGGACTGTAAATGATTTTGCAAGAGCTCTTAATATTCCTTTAGAGCCCGATAAAGCCGTGGATGTGCTTAGCTCGGATCGCTCGAAAAAAGTAGACATTGGTCAATTTAACGATCGTTTTTTCGTGAATATTGTAGCTGTAGGTGCTTTAGCTGAGGCTACTTATGAGGTCACTCCAGACCAAAAAACCAAATTTGGCCCGCTCGCTTATGCTATGGAAGGGTTAAAAACCTTATCTGGCGATACCGGTTATCCTTTAAGGATTGAATATGAAGATAAAGTTTGGGAAGGAGAATCTTTTCTTTTCCTTGCTGCCCTAACAAATTCCACAGCAGGATTAGAAAATCTCTCGCCTCAGGCTGAAGTAAACGATGGAATCTTACATTGTTACGTTATTAAAAATGTGAACCTCGTTAACCTGGCTACTATTGTATCGTCTGTCCTGCGAGGAAATCTTAAAGATCAGAGTGATGTAGAGTATTTTACCGCTCAGAACTTGGAAATAACGTCTTCCGAAAACCTGGTTACGAATGTAGACGGAGAAGAAGGAGATTCACTTCCAGTATCTATTCATGTTAAACCATCGCATATCGATGTAATTGTGGAATAACGAAAAGCTGTCTCAGAATTTGCTGAGACAGCTTTTTGTGTTTTAGTGGTGTTTATGCTTATAGAATAGACTGAAAAGTGCTGAGAATATGATGACGAATGAGAATAAGGCCAATCCAATTGCCCCTACGTAGAAGAACAATGCTGAAAAGAAATCATTGTTGGCTACTGCCCCAAATTCAGATAGCCAGAGTAAAAAGAAACTCGCCACTACCGCTGCTAAGTACCCAAATAAAGAATTATCACATTTAAATCCAACCATGTGCACCCCTCCTTTACTAACAATATATGTACTTTCAATTGCCAATATTTCTGAACGTTGAAAATTTTTTGTTACTCAGTAAGGGCGTTTGGTGGACAAGCTGAGGTATAAATGAAAATGACGAGTGAGAGCGAAAATGGACAAAAAAAACCCCTCTTTGAAGACCAAAGAGAGGCATGGCAGTGCGCTTCTAAATGAAGGGAGACATGCCATGAAAGCTACAGGTCTATTTTTCCTGGCGGGGAAAAATAGATAGGGTGATTCGACGTAAGAGACAAAAGAGAGAACAGATATAAGTCCAGTAAAACGGAATAGCCATCTTTGCAGACCATAAATCTTTATTAAATAACTATTATCGAGGGAATGAAATAGTTAATTATCTCTTTTGATATTATTATTGTATCATTGATCACCTGCCTTCTGCTTTGGGAAAAAGCCTTGCCAAAACTTTAAATCATTTGTGTTTTTTTGATCGTTTTTTCTCAACTTTTGGATTCAAATGGAAAAAAAGGTATTATTTTGACGAATTTCGTTGTAGGAAGCAGGAGGATGAGGTAAACTTTAGTTACTAATGTACAATGAGGTGGATGTATGAATTTTGGCAGCTTGGATTTATTGATTCAAATGCAGACCATTTCTATGATGAGCCTTTATTCAAATAACAATCAAAACAAAAATGAAAACAGTAGGGATATGACTTTCCAAAATTTATTGGAGGCAGCCTTCTCGCAACCTCCGTCAACAAGTACTACTCAACAACAGGCCAGAGTAACCAGCTTTACAACATTTCAGGTGCAGCCGATAAATATGGAGTCCAGTAAACAATCCCAAGAAACTACTGGTTCTGATGACAACCGTAAAGCAGGTAAATTGAGTCAATCAGAAGAATCAAAACAAGTAAAAGAAATAGATAGTACAAAAGGAAAAGACCAGAATATTGATCAAATTATTAATCAAGCTTCCCAACATTACGGAGTAGATGAAAAGCTGATTCGATCAGTTGTTCAGTCAGAATCCAATTTTGACCCTGACGTGGTCAGCCACGCTGGGGCACAGGGGCTTATGCAGCTGATGCCCGCAACGGCCGAAGGACTAGGGGTGAAAAATCCATTTAATCCTGAAGAGAATGTGATGGGCGGTACAAAATACTTAAAACAGATGCTCGATCGTTATGATGGGAACTCCCGTTTAGCGCTCGCTGCTTATAACGCCGGACCCGGAAATGTAGATAAATACGGAGGGGTTCCGCCATTTCAGGAAACTCAAAATTATGTAAGTAAAGTATTATCTCATGTATAAAAAGCCTTGCCACTTTTAGTGGCAAGGCTTTTACTTATCCAATTCGATCTCTTGACTCATTTGCATGTACTGATTAAATACTTTAATCATTTCCTGAAGACGGTTTCGTACGTCTTCATCAATCAGTTCACCTTGAGTGGAGAAGTGATTTGTGTGAGTGTACACGTAATTAGGTGTAACCATGCACCTAAAGTAGTTTAGAATCGGCTTAAGCTGGTTTTCGATGACCAGATGGTGTTGCAAGGTTCCACCGTTCGCTACAATGGATACGGGTTTATATCGCATAGCAAGCGGGGATACAGCATCAAACACATTCTTTAAAGTTCCTGGTATCGAACCTTGGAATATAGGAGCCGCAATAACATAAGCGTTTGCATTCTCTACTTCTTTAATGAGCTGCTTCATGTCTTCATTATATTCGTCGGTCGGACGGCCATCTACAAATTGCAGTTCATAGTTTTCTAAATCAATGATTTTTGTTTCGTGGGATTCCGGCAGCATTTGAATGTATTTATCAATTTCATCGAGTAAAGTCCTCGTTTTCTTTCCGACTATGGTACCATTCAGTAATAGGATTTTCATTAAAGATTTCTCCCCTTTATCTCTTCCGGCATTCTTTATAAAAAAGGTTGCAGCAGGTATATATGTAACGATCACAACCAAGAGCAGGAACTTTTCTTTTTATGTTAAAGCATACGTTTTAATTAAGCAATTGTGACTGTAGGAGTAAAAATCAGTGCCTTCAGGGTATAGAAATGAACAAGGGAAAGGAGGAGGCTGATGCTCAGATTATGGCGCAGGATTAAATTTGTCTTCAATGTAAGGAAATCAGTGCCGTTTATGCTGCGTTTCTTTCGTTCCAAAGAAGTAAGCGCAAGAAAAAAGTGGCTTTCGGTATTGTTCCTTTTTGGTTATATCCTCTTTCCATGGGATGTGATTCCTGACTTCTTGGTTTTATTCGGAATATTTGATGATTTAACAGTATTTACTTATATTACTCAATGGATGGTTAAGACTGCTCCACCTTCTTTAAAAGAAGATTTTAGAATTGAAGAACGGTAGCGAGGTTTAGAGGTCATGAATTTGAGGTAAACCTATGTTGTGAATGATTATAATAAAATCAAGGAGTGATGATATTGAGTAACGTAATGTTTACTGCTCATGCAACAGCGCAAGGCGGACGTAATGGCCATGTTAAATCTGATGATGGTTTAATCGATCTAAACCTTGTAATGCCTGGTGAAGGTGACGAAAAAGGATCTAATCCTGAACAGCTATTTGCTGCAGGCTACTCCGCTTGCTATGATGGCGCATTAAACCTGGTTGCAAGCAAGAAGAAGAAAGATATCGATTCTGAAATCACTGCTGATGTAAGTTTACTAAAAGATGAATCAGATAACGGCTTTAAAGTAGGTGTGGTTCTGAACGTTCAAGTTAAAGGAGTTTCTCAAGAAGAAGCGGAAGAGCTTGCTCAAGAAGCGCATAAAGTTTGCCCGTACTCTAAAGCAACAAGCGGCAATATTGATGTAGAAATTAATACTAAAGCCGTATAATAAACCTATAGAAACACCTCCAGAACATAATCTGGAGGTGTTTTTTTGTGGGTAAAAGTATAAACTTTAACTTGTAGAGGGTCTATAAGCGTTTTCAATTCATATGTGGGACACGTTTGTGGTATTTTATAGTCGAAGGAGATGTCTTTATATGAAAATAACAGATGGAGCTAGAGATTTGTTACTTCAGATTCTCGAAGAAGAAGAGGCCGCCTGTTTACGTTTGTACTTTGCAGGATATGGATGTGGAGAGCCTGACATTGGAATGACAATTGGTGAGCCTGAAGCGGATGATGAATTGTATCATTTAAACGCTATTCCAGTAGCGATTGATAAACGAATTGAACACTTGACCACAGAGTTAACCATTGAAGGGAAACAAACGATGGAGGGACCTAAGTTTCAGATGATCGGCTTACCCGAAAAGGACTGCTAAGCAAAAAAACAACCCACATGACTAGAATGTGGGTTTATTTAAAATGTTCTATAAAACGTATTTTATTGTTGATTTTCCCTAAAGGTTTATTCCACTAAAAGGCCGGTTACTGTAAGACTCAGTTTCGAGATAACTTGGGTCCGTTACGATATGAGAAAGGGGTTGATGGGGAAATAACTCGCTTTCCTATGGGGGAACGGTGAGCTTCCTCGCTCGTTTCACTCTCTGCGGGATCTCACCTAGTTCCTTCTCCCATGGGAGTCTCGCTATTTCCCCATCAACCCAACTTTATTAAGAAGAACGGATCCTTCGGAAAGAGAGGATCCTTCCCTCCTTAAACTGCCTGAAATGCTTATATAACAGACTATCCCGCATAGTTCAGCCTGAAAAAGTCT
>NZ_JBAPTY010000178.1:0-26903 GCF_049282395.1 Halobacillus sp.
CAAGAACTTACAAGATGATTGAAGAAAGTGAATTATGGGAATGAAAAAACATAAACAAATTTACTGAGAGGAGTGGTGGGAATGCCAGGACCAGAAAACGAACTTCCAGGTTTCCAGGCAAACCCTAATGAGTTTGGGAAATGCAGTAATTGTGGTAAATTATTAACCTCTAAGAAAGAGGCGGAAATTAAACTTTGTAAGGAATGTCAAAAGCGTCATAAGGACAAAAATACAGAGTACGATGAAGCAGAATAATTTACGGCCACGACACATTGTCGTGGTCAACTTACGTTTAAAGCTCCATTATTCCATTAATAAGGCTAAAAGTTTAAACTTTACACCATAATAAGGATAGTGTTAGAGTATTTAATTGTGTTTAAAAGCATTCATCATATTTAAAAAGGAGTTCATCTATGAATAACAAACAAACAGGTCAAATTGATTGGCCGGTCTTCGGGATCAGTGGAGGAATTTTAGTACTCTTTGTGGTCGTAGCACTTATTGATATTAATTTAATAGAAACAATTGTTAATGAAAGCTTTGCCTGGTCAGCGAAATACTTCGGAGCTTTTTGGCAGGTTCTTATGCTTGCAACGTTTTTCGTAGGTATTGGGTTAGGTTTCTCTAAATACGGAAACATCAAAATGGGGAATATGGATAAACCGGAAATTGGACTTTACAAATGGTTGTCCATTATTATGGCTACCCTACTTGCTGGCGGAGGAGTATTCTGGGCAGCAGCTGAACCTATGTATCACTTCCTCACCGTTCCCCCTCATCAGTCAGGAATCGAAGCGGGAACGCAGGCAGCTATTAATCCCGCGCTTGCTCAAAGCTTTATGCACTGGGGCTTCTTAGCCTGGGCTATCCTCGGTACAATAAGTGCCGTTGTCATGATGTATGGACATTATCATAAAGGCATGCCGATGAAACCACGTACTCTCTTGTATCCGATTTTTGGTGAAAAGATCCGCCATAGCTGGTTCGGTACATTAATTGATGCGTTCTCTGTTATTGCTGTGGCCGCAGGTACTATTGGACCGATAGGTTTTCTTGGACTGCAGGCAAGCTACGGACTACAGGAAATATTCGGTATTCCTAACCAGTTTAGTACTCAGTTCACCATTATTTTTGTTGTGGTATTAATTTCTACCATTTCTGCAGTAACTGGACTCTATAAAGGAATTCAATATCTAAGTAGCTTTAATGTTCGATTAGCAATTGGTTTAATGGTATTTATCGTAATCTTTGGGCCTGGAGGATTTATCTTTAATCACTTTATCTCAGGTTTTGGAACGTATATTGATCAGTTTATACCGATGAGTACCTTCCGCGGGGATACAGGCTGGTTATCCGGATGGACCGTCTTTTTCTGGGGCTGGTTTATTGGGTACGGACCAATGATGGCTATTCTTGTCAGCCGTATATCAAGAGGTCGGACGATTCGTGATATTATTATTGCGGTTTCCATATTTGCTCCAGTCATTTCAACATTCTGGTTCACCGTATTAGGCGGATCCGGAATATTCTTTGAACTAAACAATCCTGGTTCTGTATCGGACGCTCTTAATGCAGCCGGGAACCCGGCAGCCATGTTCGCTATTACAGAACAGTTTCCGCTTGCCAGCGTAATTTCACCGTTGTTTTTAATCTTGACGATTCTATTTGTTGTTACGACGAGTGATTCTATGTCATATACGATTGCTATGGCCGTAACCGGTGAAGGTAATCCTCAAAGCTGGCTTCGTGTGTTCTGGGCTATTTTGATGGGATCAGTAGCAGTTATTCTTCTCATTACAGGTGACAGCGGAATTACTCAGCTTCAGAACTTTATCGTTGTGACAGCTGTTCCAGTTTCGCTTCTCTTACTGCCAATGATTTGGCTGGCACCTAAAGTGGCTAAGCAAATGGCAAAAGAACAAAATTTACTGAAAAAATAAGAAAAACTCGAGCGCATATGGTCTTCATATGCGCTCGAGTTTTATTTTTGCCGTAAGATTGCTCGTACCGGGCTGCCATCAGCTTCTTCCATTTTTAATGGAAAAGCCATTAATTCATAAACACCTGGTGCTGCATGATCGAGTTCCAAGCCTTCTATAATCAAAATGTCATGCTTATATAAGGAGTGATGAGCCGCAAGGTCTTTACTCTCTACAGGGTCCACCGATGGTGTATCTATTCCAATGAGATCGATACCTTGAGAATGTAAAAATTCAGCTGCATCGCTGCTTATAACGGTATAATGATCAGGAAATTCGTTCCGATCGTTCCAGCTTGTTGTACGGAATAGAAGCTTCGTTACACCTGTGTATTCAAAAGCACGAAGATCGTCTGCTTGAATGATGGTTTTCCCTTCCATATTTACGACTAGTGCATCGCCGATAAAACGTTCAGGTGGTAGGTCCGCTATTTTCAGTCCATCTTCATCGTAGTGGAAAGGGGCATCCACATGTGTGCCTGTGTGATTGCTCGCTTTAAATTGTCCGATGTTAACTGAACCCGTTTGCTCCATTGTCATCGTGCGTTCATATTGGAAAGGTTCATCACCGGGCCAGGCAGGTGTTTCGTTGTTTAGTGACATAGTTATATCGATGAGTTTCATGAAATCCTCCTTAAGCAATTATATCTCGTTCATTTTTGTACTTCTTATAGGTTTCGTTAACCATAATTTCCTTTAAGATCATCATTACTTCATAGACTTCTTTATAAGTAGTATAAAGTGCTACAGGAGCAAGCCGAATCACATCCGGTGCCCTGAAGTCGGGCACGACATTTTCTTTTTTAAGAGCTTTGCAAATGCTTGCAGCTTCTGGATGTACAAGACTAATGTGACCTCCGCGGCGCTCATCCTCCAATGGGGTGATGATCTGAAAGCCTAATCCGTCGAGCTCCTGATAAATCAGGTTGAGCATCAGCCGGGTCATTTTCAGCGATTTACATCGTACATTTTTGATGTCGGCCTCTTGAAAGAGATCTAAAGAACCTAGTAGAGGAGCGGAACTCAAAATGTGCGGCGTCCCCATTTGGTAGGCACCTGCTGTTTCAGCATGTGTTAAGTCATGCGCCATGTCAAACTGCTTGTCTTTCTTTGAGCTGAACCACCCGGCAAGGCCGGGTTTACTTCCCAGGTGCTTTTCATTTACATACAAACCTCCAACACCTCCTGGCCCGCTGTTCAAATATTTATAGGTGCACCAGACAGCAAAGTCAACGCCCCAATCATCAAGATTATGGGGAAGAGCACCTATAGAGTGGGCTAAATCAAAGCCCACAATAATTCCTTGCTCATGCGCTGCCTTTGTAATTCTTTCAATATCCAGAAGCTGTCCGCTGCGATAAAGAACGGAAGGGAGGAGAAGGAGAGCAATATCGCTTCTCATCTCCTTGATAATATTATCTTCTGACAACGTAGCTCCATTATCACTCTTTACTTGAATGAGATGTTCATCTGGATCCATCCCGTGGAGTTCCAGTTGACTTTTTAAAGCATAGATATCAGATGGAAAATTCAGTTCGTCAGCCAGAATTTTCGTTCGCTGCCCTTCTGGACGGTAGAATGTAGACAGCAGTTGATGAAGGTTGGAGGTTATAGAACCAGTGCTGATGACCTCTTCAGGCTTCGCCCCCAGCAGTGGAGCCGTTTTAGCACCTAATTTTTCTGACATATAAAACCAGGGTTCTTTTCCATCTGTCCATCCTCCAATCGCATGGGTCTTCCAATCTTCAAGAGAAGAAACTAAAGATTGCTCTGCTCTTTTTGAAAGCAAACCTAAGGAATTACCATCCATATAGAAGCGATTATCATCTGTGTAGAATTCCTTTTTAAAGTTATGAAGCACATCGTTTTGATCGAGCTTTGCTGCCGTCTCTAATGTTATTTTAGGTTTTGTCATACTATCCCTCCGTGGAATAAAATGAATTACTTCATAAGTTCATGCTTGTTCAGTACCGCTTTAATCATGGAATACGTATAATCTTCGGGCAAAGCCTCTTTCAATGGCTTTAATTTTCTTTCTTCCATTTCTTCAAGTTTTTGAAGAATGTTCTTCTCTTGCTCTTCGTTAAACCAGCGATCCCAATTCAGATCCAGTCCTTCACGAGCACTTCGGAACAAGTGGTTTTCTATCGTTTGCGAACTTAAACCACGCTCTTTTGCAATTTCTCCGATTTCTTTGCTTTCTTCTTTCCACATTTCAAATGTAACTTGATAACTTGGACGATCATCATTCGATTCCTTTTTTCTAATGGAGACTGAAGAGCTTTTGTCAGGAACGGGCTTAGAATCCGTTTCCTTTGCCCATGGGCGAATGGTCTCCAAAAACGTTTCTCCGTATTGCTCAAACTTTCGTTCTCCGACTCCCTTAATAGCTAACATCTCGTTTTTATTTTCAGGCAAATAAATGGTGAATTCTTTAAGTGTCGCATCAGAAAATATAACATATGGTGGAAGTCCTGCTTCATCTGCAATTGATTTCCGGATTTGCCGCAGCTCTTCAAAATAGTCTGCATTGTAGTTACTTTCATGTTTAGCCGTAGTGGACTCCACGAGCATTTCCACTGGTTGATCCCCTCTAAGGACAGCTACGGATTCATCTGTCAGCTGTAGAGCAGGATAACGACCTTTTCCAGGAGTGAGATATCCTTCTGCCGTAAGAAAATGGATAAAGCGTGTCAGTTCTTTTTCTGTATAGCTGGACATAATCCCATATGTGGAGAGGGTGTTAAACTTGAACTGTTTTACTTTCTGATCGGAAGATCCTTTCAGTACTTTAGCAGTTAAACCTGCACCGAAGCGTTCTCCCATTCTTTTAACGCAGGATAAAACCATCTGGGCTTCAAGGGTCATGTCCTGAACTTCACCTACGAGTGTACAATTGGAACATTTACCACAAGGTTCTGAAGAAAATGGGTCTTCGAAATAATCGAGAATATACTGCTGCAGACAAGTATGGGTATGACAATAGTTAATCATAGCCTGAAGCTTGGCATATTCCTCTTTCTTTTTTTCTTCTGAAGGTGACTGGTCAATTAAAAAACGCTGGAGATTAATATCCTGACTTGAAAATAAAAGAGCACAGTCACCAGGCTCACCGTCCCGTCCCGCACGTCCAGCTTCCTGGTAATAGGATTCGATATTCATAGGCATTGAATAATGGATCACATATCGCACATTGGATTTATCGATCCCCATACCGAAAGCGTTGGTTGCAATAATTGTAGTAATTTCATCCTGGACAAAATCCACTTGTGCCTGCTTCCTCTGGTTTTCTGTCATCCCTGCATGATATTTCCCGGCTGAGAAACCTTTTTTGGATAAGTAGTGTTGTAAACTGTCCGCATCTTTTCTAGTAGCGGTGTAGATAATGCCGGATTCATTAGGGCGGGTCTTTAAATATTCTTCTACAAAATCCCTTTTATCCCGGCCTTTTATAATGCGGAATGATAAGTTGTCCCTCGCAAACCCCGTATTGACGATTGATTCATCCGGTACATCAATCAGATGTTTAATATCCCTGATTACCTCTTGGGTAGCCGTAGCGGTGAGCGCCATTAAAACGGGTAAATTAGTGATCTGGTACAGGGTGGGTACGATGGAACGATAACTGGGTCTGAAATCATGTCCCCACTGGGAAATACAGTGGGCTTCATCAAAGGCAATGAGAGATAAGGAAATACTCTGAATCGTTGACAAAAACTGAGGGGAATCAAATCGTTCAGGAGCTACATAAACAAATTTGTAACGCCCTTGTCTTAAATCATGAAGACGCTGCCTCTGCTCACCTGCTGAAAGAGAGCTATTAATATAAGTTGCGGCAATTCCATAGGAATTCAGAGCATCAACCTGATCTTTCATTAAGGAAATAAGCGGGGAGATAATAATAGCTGTGCCCTCAAGACTTAAGCCCGGAATTTGATAGCATAACGATTTACCTCCGCCTGTAGGCATGACAGCCAATGTATTACGGTCGTGGAGTACATGACTGATGGCTTCTTTCTGACCTTTCCGAAAAGAAGAATAGCCATAGTATTTTTGTAAAATTTCCTCAGCCTGCTGCATCATTATGATCATCCTTTTATGTGAAAAAATAGAGAGGTTTAAATTCTATGAAAATTGTGTGTTTATGAGTACTGGAACCCTTCCTCATCTTATCACGTTTTACAATTTATTATAGGGGAAAACAGAGGGGTGTGTAACCCTTCATAAATAAGGAGTGTAACTTAATGAAAGCTATCGTAATTGAACAATATGGTGGTAAAGATCAATTAATAGAGAAACAAGTAGATACCCCTGAACCGCAAGCGGGTCAGGTTTTAGTGGAAATGAAAGCAACTTCGATTAACCCGATCGATTGGAAAGTAAGAGAAGGCTATATGAAAGAGATGCTTGATTTTGATTTTCCAATTATTCTAGGCTGGGATGCAGCTGGGGTAATTAAGGAAGTTGGTCAAGGTGTCGATCAGTTTAAAGTAGGGGAACGAGTTTTTGCACGTCCTGCTACTACGCGATTAGGCACTTATGCTGAGTACGCGGTAATTGATGAGGAACAACTTGCCCGCATTCCAGAGAATATCCCTTTTGAGGAAGCAGCAGCAGTGCCTCTTGCCGGTATGACTGCCTGGCAGTGTCTCGTGGACTTTGCTCAGATTAAAGAAGGGGACTGGGTTCTTATACACGCAGGTTCTGGCGGTGTAGGCCATTACGCTATCCAGCTGGCTAAGCAAATGGGTGCTTATGTAGCGACTACGGCCAGTGGCAAGAATCAGGCCTGGGTAGAAGAGCTTGGTGTAGATCGTTTTATTAACTACAAACAAGAAGATTTCTCTGAGGTGCTCAGTGAAATAGATATTGTGCTCGACACACTAGGAGGAGAAAACCAGGAGAAAAGCTTTGGTATTCTGAAAGAAGGCGGACGTTTAGCCTCAATTGTCCAGCCTCCAGATGAAGAAAAAGCCAAGCGGCACGGAGTCAAAGCTGGATTTGTCTGGTTGGAACCGAACGGTGAGCGTCTTTCTAAAATGGCAGAAATGATGGAAGAAGGCCGGTTAACCTCTGTCATAGGAAATCGTTATAAACTAAGTGAAGAAGGAATAAGAAAAGCACATGAAGCCAGTGAAAGTCACCATGCTAAAGGAAAAATCGTTATAACTATGGAATAGGTTGAGTGAATATCCCGTCTCCCGCTGTTAATTATAACAGCAGGAGGCGGTTTTTGTTTAAATTTTCTTACAATTTTTGTGTAGTTGCGGTAAACTTAGGGTAAGTAGTTAACATATCGTCAGAATGGAGGAGAGTTTTTTGCTAAATCAATATAAAACTGGAACATTTTTTGACGAAATGATGGAAGACAACGGGAATCCTAAACGTCACTACAGATCCTTCTATCAATTAATGGAAAACTTTTCTGAAAAAGAGCTGCGTGAAAAACATGAAACGGCTCAGTTAAATTTTCTGAGGCAGGGAATTACATTTACGGTTTATAATCACACCGGGGGTACGGAACGAACGATGCCGTTCGATTTTGTGCCTATTATTATTCCTGAACCTCAATGGATTAAGGTAGAAGAAGGAATGAAGCAGCGAATAAAAGCCCTCAATATGTTTTTAGAAGACATTTATCACGATCAAAAAATTATAGAAGCAGGTATAATACCTAGAGATCTAATTGAGAACAATCCTTATTACTACAATAAACAAGTTGGGGGAGTAAACGTCCCTTTAAATAATCACGTGTTTCTGGCAGGTGTGGACTTAATTAAGGATGAAAACGGGGATTACCGGGTTCTGGAGGATAACCTCCGAAATCCTTCAGGGATGTCTTATGTTTTTCAGAATCGATACGTGATGAGACAAGTGTACCCGGAATTATTCTTTGAACATTCAATTGAAACCCTTGAACATCAGGTTTCTGAACTTCACAAAGCAGTTATAAGCCACACCCCGCCAAATGCAGAGCCCCATTCTACCCCTACGGCAGTATTACTGACCCCGGGAATTTATAACTCAGCCTATTATGATCATGTATTTTTGGCGCAGCAAATGGGTATTGAGCTTGTAGAAGGAAGAGATTTAATTGTAAAAGATGACGTTGCTTATATGAAGACTATACGCGGATTAAAGAGAGTAGATATTATTTATAGACGCATTGATGATGATTTCCTTGATCCCGAGGCGTTTCGCCCGGATTCAGCTTTAGGAGTCTCCGGTTTACTCAGGGCCTATAAAAAAGGGAATGTTTCAATTCTGAATGGAATAGGGAATGGCGTCGCGGATGATAAGGCTATTTATGTCTATGTTCCGGATATGATCCGTTTTTATTTAGACGAAGAACCTATTATTCCTAATGTAGAAACATACTTCCTAAGTGATCCAGAAAAACTTGAGTATGTTCTTGAAAACATTGATCAATTAGTTATAAAAAATGTAGGGGCTTCGGGTGGATACGATATGTTAATTGGTCCGCAATCAGAGCCAGAAGAGCAGAATGAATTTAGAAGAAAAATTATTGAAGCTCCCCATCAATATATAGCCCAGCCGACGATCAAACTCTCAAGAGCTCCTGCTTATCAGGAAGGGCGTTTTTACCCTTGTCATGTAGATTTGCGCGTGTTTGTGATGACGGGAGAATACACTCATGTCATTCCTGGAGGCTTATCGAGAGTAGCCCTTAAAGAAGGGTCGTTAGTGGTGAATTCATCACAGGGCGGCGGCGGAAAAGACACTTGGATTTTGTCGGAAGGAGGAGAGACTCATGCTTAGTCGTGTAGCAGACTCCTTATATTGGATGGCTCGTAACATTGAACGGGCGGAAAACAACTCCAGAGTCCTTAGTGTCCAGCTGATTCACATGCTGGAAGCATCTGATCAAGAGGTCATGGACCGTGATTGGGGTGAAGTGCTGGATATTTGTGCTGCTAAGCTTGATTATATGGATCGTTACGAACGTATTGACCGGGAAACGATTATTCAGTATTTGACTATTAGTCCGATAAATGATAATTCGCTTATGAACAGCATGAATTATGCGAGGGAAAATGCAAGGGCTACGAGAGATATCATACCTAACGAGTTATGGGAAATTCTCAATGAATTTCATCTAGCCCAGAAAGATTGGCAGGAGCTGCCGAACACAAGGCAGCATACCCAGGAATACCTGAAAAAGGTGAAAACGACTTCGATGACTGCACAAGGCATTATCGAATCAACTATGAGCCGGGGAATTCCTTATACATTCATAAAAGTCGGAAAATGGATCGAGCGTGCTGATAAAACCGCACGTGTCTTAAATGTTATTTGTGAAAAAAATATGAAAGAGTCTAGCTATGGAACGAATAATTATTATTATTGGCTGACAGCCCTTCAGTTTCTGCATGGATATGATGCGTACATTAAAGAACATCCTCCTACGATGGAGTCGAGGCATGTGCTTGACTTCATGATCAAGGAAAGATCGTTTCCAAGATCCATTCGATATTGTATGGATCACGTGATGGAAGCTGTTCAACGTCTTGAAGATGGAAAGATATCTCATTACTCAAAAGATCTATTCCAAATGCTTGAAACAATACAGGAAGAAATAAAGGAAGCGGATATTGAACACATGGATATGGAGGAACTGATGAGTTTTCTGGATCATTTTCAGGATCGTTGTCTTACTGTCAGCCGGATGTTCTCTGAAACTTATTATCTGATTGAGCCCGTTCATGTGAGGTAGGTTATAATTAGCAGGAGGAAAGTTCATGAAGTATGAAATCGAACATATTAACACGTTTTATTATGAGAATTTTGTAGATCAAAGTATGAATCATATACGGTTAAAACCCACAACGGATGAATGTCAGCGGCTATCTGCTTATCGTTCAGAAGTACTCCCAAATTCAGTGATGAAGGAACATATCGATTACTGGGGAAATCATGTGGAAACCTTCTTTATTCCGGAAAAGCACCAGCATTTAACTGTCAAAACCCAGTCAACAGTCAGTATTCAAAAGAGTCCTCTCATTAAGATGATCCACTTTTCAGATGAGATGCGCACCATTTTCCATTCCGGTTTATTTCGCAGTCATTACCTTGCTTTTCTAAATGAAACGCCTTACACGTTTATGTATAAAGAGCAAATCAAGGAAATAGAAGAAGTGGTGGGGGATTCTTCCGATCCGATCCAATTCTCCCTTGATCTCATGGCCTTTATTCATCAATCCATTGTTTATGATGGCACGGTAACTCAAGTGAATACCAAAGCTTATGAATCCTGGCCTTTAAAGGCGGGGGTATGTCAGGATTATGCGCACGTTATGATCGCTGTACTAAGAGACAAAGGAATCCCGGCTCGTTACGTAAGTGGATATTTGTATGTGGGGGAAGGTTCAGCCTTAATTGGAGATGCAGCTACTCACGCCTGGGTAGAAGTTATGATACCGGGGGTCGGCTGGGTAGGCTTAGATCCTACAAATAACGTAGAAGCCCTGGAAGAGCATATTCGCATAGGAAGCGGCCGGGACTACGCAGATGTGAGTCCTCTGCAAGGTGTCTATCGTGGAGGCGGCCAAAACCTTGATGTGAAGGTCAGTGTCACACTGGTTGATCAATAATAGTACAAAAAATCACCCTTCTTTAAAAGAAGGGTGATTTTTATAAATTAGTTTTGATAGTTTTTAGAAGGTAAAGGCTCTCGTTTAGCATAGTGGATCAGTCCTCCAATTACACCTCCAATAAGCGCAGGAAGAACCCAGCTTAAGTTAAGTTCTGATAGAGGAAGGTTCTGAACCAGAGGCTTAAAAGCAGAAACATCAGCTCCAAAGGCGGCAAGCCCATCATAAAGACTAATAAATGAAGTAAATATAATAGCTCCTCTATACACATAAGCGGAGTGATTAAAGAACCCTCCTGTGAAAGTTAAAGCTACAAGCACAATCGTAATAGGATATACAAATACAAGAACCGGTACCGAGTAGGAAATGATCTGACTAAGCCCGATATTGGAAATACCAAAGCTGATCAGTGTCACGATAAAGATTACCTGTTTATAAGATAATGCCGCTATACGTTTAGAGAAGAATTGACCGCAGGCAACGGTGAGTCCTACACAGGTAGTAAAGCAGGCCAGACTTACAATGACACCAAGGAGAATCGTGCCAGCGGAACCATACATTATCTCGGCTGCACCCGATAAAATGGCACTTCCATTGTCATACGTGCCTTCTGTAGCCATTTTTGTGCCGATCCATCCAATTCCTACATATACACTAGCGAGACCAACAGCCGTAACTAAACCAGCCTTTAAGGTGCGCATAGTCAGTTCTTTCTGGTCTGTTACCCCACGGTCGCGGAAAGATGTCACCACAATGAGACCAAATGCCAGTGAGGCAATGGCATCCATAGTTAAATACCCTTCGACAAAGCCTGAGAAAAACGGCTGGGATGCATACTTTTCTCCCGCCGGCTGAACCGACCCATCCAATAAGAAGAAGCTTCCTATGACCAATCCTAAAATAGCGAGAAACAAAGCTGGAGTTAAGATTTGTCCTATTCGATCAACAAGTTTAGAGGGATTCAGACTGACTAAGTACACAATGGCAAAGAATAGAACAGAAAATATCAATAGCATTAAAGAGCCTCCATTTACAAATGGGACTACTCCAGTCTCAAAAGCGACGTTAGCTGCTCGAGGAATTGCAAAGAAAGGGCCGATGACTAAATACACCATGGCAGTGAACAACAGGCCGAATAAAGGGTGGACCCTTCCAGCGAGTTCAGTAGCTCCATTTCTAAAATACGAGATGGCCGCAACCGTTATAATAGGCAGACCTACCCCCGTAAGTACAAAGCCTGCTATAGCCGGAAGGTAGGAAGTACCTGATTCAATACCCAGGGATATGGGGTAAATAAGATTACCGGCTCCAAAAAACAAGGCGAACAGTGTAAAACCTATGAATACCGTATCTCTAGCTCTCATAAATATGCTCCTCCTAAGATGTCTGTATATATTGTGCGTAAAAAAGACCTTCCAAACCAAGAATGAGCGCCCAGGACCATACTAAGGTGTAGGAAGATCAAATAATCGAATTCTTATACAACGCCGTAATACTATCAATGTCAAAAAATTATGTCAATACTTTTAATTTAAATATCGACTTTGCTAAATATTGGTGTAAAACTTCATAAGAGGTTTATTAAAATAACAGGCCGGTTACTGTAAGACTCAGTTTCGAGATATTGGTGCAGTGTGAAAGGTCCTTCGGGGGATGATTTCGCTTTCCATGGGCATGTGCTGAGCCTCCTCGAGCAGCTCTGCGGGGTCTCACCGATCATGTTCATCCCACAGGAGTCTTCATCATCCCCCTCCGGACCTTGCCAAATCAGAAGCTCAAAACCACTTCAAACATCACCTGCGTGATGAGGGATGAGACCATGTGGTTTTGTACCTATTTTCAGGATGTAACGATGCGCAATAGCCTGCCATACAAGCATTTAATACAGATTATAGAGGAGAACCTTCCTCTTCCAGAAGGGTCCGTTTTTCATATTAATGTTGGGTTGGTGGGGAAATGGCGAGACTCCCGTGGGAGAAGGATCTAGGCGAGACTCCACAAGGAGTGAAACGACTGAGGAGGCTCACCAGTTCCCCCACAGGAAAGCGAGTTATTTCCCCACCAACCCTCATCCATCTAACTTAACGGACCCATTTAACTCCAAACTGAGTCTTCAAGTAATGGGAGCAAAACTGTAAGATCAACACCAGGAGTAGGCAGATCAAAATAATAAACAGTATGTTTTATAATGAAACATTGTGTTTATCGAGGAGGGTTTTGTAAGGCCAATTTAGTTTACAGAACTAAGATCTGGATATAGAATATGGCTATATCATAACGCGATGTGTAAAACATACTGGAGATGAGGGACACGTTAATGGTTGATTCACTACTGCTACAATTTATGTTAATCGGAAGTCTTGGGGTTGGATCACAGTGGATAGCCTGGCGCTTTCGTCTGCCGGCAATCGTTGTGATGTCGATCGTAGGCCTATTAGTAGGACCGGTCTTCGGTTTAATGAATCCAGAGCAGGACTTTGGAGAACTTTATAAACCCATTATTTCTTTAGCTGTTGCCGTTATACTATTTGAAGGCAGCTTAAATTTAGATATGAAAGAAGTACGGGGACTTGGACGGCCTGTTTTTCGTATTGTTACGTTTGGAGCTTTTTTAAGCTGGATTCTGGGCGCTCTGGCTGCTCACTACGTAGCCGGGCTTTCATGGGCAGTAGCTTTTGTGATTGGCGGGCTGTTTATTGTTACTGGTCCTACTGTTATTCTTCCTTTATTAAGGCAGGCTAAATTAAAGCCCAGACCTGCTAAGATACTGAAGTGGGAAGGGATTATAGTTGATCCAATCGGAGCTTTGTTAGCTGTTTTTGCCTTTGAAATTATCGAGTTTATTATGGGAACAAACGTGAATCCTTCTGAACTACTACTATTCTTCCTGGCTTCCTTGTTTGCTGTGATTTTAGGTTGGGCATGCGGCAAGGGAGTGGGATGGATGTTTGAAACCGGATATGTACCGGAGTTTTTAAAGTCACCTGTGGTCTTTACTGTTGTCATTGCCTGTTTTACCATCGCTGATGAAATCACCCATGAAACAGGGCTGCTATCTGTTACGGCGATGGGGATGACACTGGCTAATATGCATATTTCATCTATAGCGGATATGAGGCATTTTAAGGAAAATATTTCCTTGCTGCTGATCTCAACGATATTCGTTATGTTGACAGCTTCTCTGACTCAGGAGACTTTAGTTGAAATCTTTAATGTGCAAATTATCGGTTTTGTTTTACTAATGCTGTTTATTGTTCGTCCTTTATCCATCTTTTTATCCACCATGGGGACAGATCTATCGAAATCAGAAAAATTACTCGTCGGCTGGATAGCTCCGCGCGGCATAGTTGCTTTGACTGTAGCCAGTTACTTCGCGAGTATCCTTTTGGAATCAGGTTTTGAGGATGCTTCAATACTCATTTCCCTTACATTTGCCCTTGTATTTACTACGGTTGTAGCACATGGGTTTTCGATTGGGTGGCTCTCTAAGAAGCTGGGGCTCTCTATGGAAGGACCGCCTGGAGTGCTTATTTCCGGAGGAAGTCAATTTGCAACAGGAATGGCTAAGACACTGGAGGATTTGAAAGTTCCCGTTCTTATTGCTGACTCCTCATGGGAGCGTTTGTCGCGCACTAGAGCCGCAGGGATCAAATCTTACCATGGAGAGATTTTGTCGGAACAAACGGAATACTATTTGGATATGACGCCATATGAGTATCTTATAGCTGCCACGGAGCTTGATTCCTATAATGCACTTGTATGTACCACATTTGTTCCGGAATTCGGCCGGAATAATCTGTTTCAGCTGAGCTTAAGTGATCGTGAAGGAGATAACCTGGAAAATCTTGTTCATACAATCGGAGGGAGGGTTCTGTTTAAAGAAGGAGCTTCCTGGGAGGAATTGAACATCATGGTTGAAAGTGGTTATGTATTCCGGAAAACAAATATAACGGAACAGTATAAATATGAAAACTACTTGAATAACATCGATAGTGAAGCGGTCATCCTGTTTATCAAAAAACCTTCAGGTAAGATAGAATTCTTCAGTCCAGAGGTGGAAAATAGGGCTGAGAATGGAGATGTGGTAGTAGCGTTGACTCCTCCTAGTAAGGAATTTGAAAAAATACAAGAAAAACTTGAAGAACAAAGAAAAGAAAACGGAAATAAAAAGCAGAAAAAATAAGAGAAAGGACCGCTCAAACAGCGGTCCTTTCTCTTATTTTACATATTAATGGGTAAGGTCTATTCAGTTTAGGCGTTAGCTTCAGCCAGCTGCACCTTCAAATCCTTCAATTCTTTTTCCATACGTTCTAATTGAGATTCAGCATTCTCCACATTAGCTCCGTTCGCTTCCAGCTTGTCTAAATCTCCTTGGATTCTTATATAATCAGCTTTTAAAAAGGCGATTTGATCCTGAATTTCCTTCTTATTCATGAATTCTCTCTCCTTTCTTCTATTGTAGAAGACTTCTCAAGAAAGTATAATAGTATTAATTTTCTAATTTGTCTAATTTTATCATACGGAAGCAAAAATATAGCAGAGGGTGGGGAGTAAAATGAAAATAATTCAAGAACAGAATGTAGAAGCGTTTACGTCATCTATTCAAGATCTTCTTCTCCAAAGAGAAGCTGAAAATAACCTGCCGTTAGGAATCTTAAAGCGGCTACAGGAATCATCTTCAAATGAAGATTCTTTGTTAATTAAAATAGAAGAAGAAGGGCGTCCGATTTTTATGACGATAAGAACCCCGCCCCATCTTTGGATTTTACCGTCCATACCATCCATTACTTCCAGCCATATTAAGAGTTTAGCTCGTTACTTGTTTGAAAATCAATTTGAAGTCCCTGGAATCCTTGGGGAAGGGGAAGCTGTTCAGCATTTTATTGATGAATGGGTCAACATCACGGGGGAGAACCCTATCATACATATGCGTCAGGGAATCTACCGTTTGAATGAACTGCAGCCCATTCATATGAACGAAGGGGAACTAATCGAAGCTAAGGAGTCCGACTTTGAGCTCGTTAAGAAATGGTTAACAAGGTTCGGAGAAGAAACCAATGAAGGAACGATAAAAGAGCGAACCGCTGAAATTGCAGAGGAAATGATTCGCACACGGCGAATGCATCTTTGGATAGTTAATGGAGAGGCTGTGTCTATGGTTGCCAGAGCTCGCGTGACTCCACATGGGGCTACTATTAATGCCGTATTTACACCAGATGAATTTAAAAGAAGAGGGTATGCTACGCAGGCTGTATGGACACTTACAAAGAAGTTATTGGACCAGGGATACCAGTTTTGTTCTCTATATACGGACCTTGATAACCATTCATCTAACTCCATTTATAAAAAAATTGGTTATGAATGGATAGGTAATTCATTTGTGTATCACTTTATTAATTAGTAAATGGAAATAAAAAGATTAAATCTGGAGAAAATACTATCTATAGAAAGCTATAAAGATGATATACATGAAATTTGATTACAAATCCATTACATTATTAAATTTGAACACAATATACAAAAAATTCTGTATAAGTTAATTTGAGTGTTCTCTATTAGTTCGGTATGATGTTTAGTAAGTGAGCTTCAAAAACCTCACTTATTGCCAATTTTAGGAGGCTAAATGAGTTGAATCCGTTAAAGATCATCGACAAAATTATACTTAAAGTTGAAGAATTCATTCTCAGTTATGCGATCATCATCATTGCCTTAATGGTAGTAGGCAAGGCTTTAAGCCGAGCGATCTTTACTTACACTCCGCCTTTTGCAGATGAGGTTAGTCAAATCGCGATCGTAGTCGCTACTTTTATGGGGATCAGTTATGCGGCCCGGAAAGGGAGACATATCAGCATGTCTGCTTTCTATGATCTGGCTCCTTTTAAGGTCAGAAAAATTCTAGCCATATTCATACCGCTGGTTACAGCGATTGTATTATTTGTACTTACCTACTTTTCAACTCTTTATGTGTACGATGTATATGAGTCAGGCAGGGTGACTTCAGCGCTTCAAATGCCCTCTTACTATTTATACATTTTCATTCCAATCGGTTTCTTGCTGGGCGGAATACAATTCCTTAGAAATATGTGGATAAATATCAAGTACCGGGATGAGGTTTATCTTGGAACAGATGCGAAAGATTACAATGATCAAGAAAAGCACGAAATCCACGAAGGTACACACTTATAATTAAAATACAGCAGAAGAAAGGATAACGATATGGTTGCCACACTACTAACGATCATGGTGGTCCTTCTATTATTGAATTTTCCGATGATGATCCCGCTTATGGCGGCGCCATTAATTGTATTGTTCATTTATTTTCCCAACTTGGATCCTATGATTTTAATGCAGCAATTTTCTACAGGAATTGAGCCGTACGTCCTTTTAGCGGTTCCGCTGTTCATTTTCGCCGCTGATATTATGACGACGGGGAAAACGTCTAATCGGCTGCTCGATTTCATTGGCTCATTTATCGGTCATATTCGCGGCGGATATGCCGTTACAACAGCTGCGGCCTGTACCTTATTCGGTGCTATCTCAGGATCAACACAGGCTACTGTCGTAGCGATTGGTAAGCCGATGCGTGAACGTCTTTTAAAAATCGGTTACAAGGACCCAACAGCGATCGCATTAATCATTAATTCAAGTGATGTTGCGCTACTCGTACCACCGAGTATTGGCATGATCATTTACGGGCTTGTATCTGGTACATCTGTTGGAGACTTGTTTATTGCAGGTATTATTCCTGGTATTATCGTATTTTTAAGTTTTGCGATTTACAGTATTATCTATGCCAAAGTAGCTGATATTCCTTTAGCCAATAAAGTTTCTTGGAGCGAACGCTGGCGATTGACCCGGAAGGCTCTTTTGCCATTAGGGTTTCCAATCATCATTATTGGCGGAATTTATACGGGGATTTTCAGTCCAACTGAGGCCGCCGGTATGTCAGTACTTTATGCTTTTGTCTTGGAAGTGCTGATTTATCGTTCCATTCATATTAAAGAATTACCTAAAATCGCCAGGTCCACAGGGCTGGTCACATCTGCCGTGTTCGTGCTGGTAGCAGGGGGACAGGCATTCACATGGGTGATCTCATTTGCCCGCATCCCGCAAATGATCACGGAAACAGTTCTTGGAGCAGATCCCAGCGCGGTTTATGTATTACTTATGGTCACGGTATTTTTCTTCATCGGATGTATGTTTGTCGATCCGATTGTGGTAATTCTGGTTTTAACTCCGATCTTTTACCCGGCAGCAATGGATGCCGGAATCGATCCTATTCACTTGGGAGTCGTCATTACCTTCCAGGCTGCCTTAGGCTCGGCTACACCACCATTTGGAGTGGATATATTTACGGCCAGTGCCGTCTTTAATAAGCCGTATCTGGAAGTGATTAAGGGCACTCCGCCCTATATCATTATGATGGTGGTTATTTCATTCTTACTCATATTCTTTGAAGAGCTTTCCCTTCTATTGATTTAACAAGAAGAGGGAGTTTATATAAAAAATTGGGAGGTCATTATCATTATTAAAAAGAAACGTATGGTTGGATTAGCCATGATATTTGTATTAGGTATTTTGTTAGCTGCCTGTGGCGGCAATGGCGATGGCGGAGACAATGCCAGCGGCGGAGAAGGACAGACATACAATTGGAAGTTCGTTACTGAAGAAGTGGATGGACAAGTACAATATGAATACGCAGAAGAATTTGCGAAGCGCATGAAGGAGAAGTCTGATGGAGCTGTAAACATTGAGGTTTATGAATTTGGAGGATTAGGAAGTGAAACCGACCAGGTGGAGCAGTTGCAGAGTGGAACTGTTGAAATGGCGGTTATGTCTCCTGGCTTTACTGGTAATATGGTAAAAGAAGGGCAGATCTTTGCTCTGCATTTCTTATTCCCAGAGAGTGTTGAGAAAACCCAGCAAATTTTGAACGACAGTGAAGCTTTAAAAACGGATCTTCGTGAAAAGTATGAAGAACACAGTATTTCACCGCTTTCTTTCTGGACAGAAGGTGCGATGCAATGGACATCCAGTAAAGAAATCACAGAACCAGCGGATTTCGAGAACTTCAAAATGCGTACGCAGACCTCTCCTTTGATTCTGGAGTCTTATAAAGCTTATGGTGCCGAGCCGACTCCAATGAGCTGGTCAGAATTATACACAGCCCTTGATCGCGGCACTGTAGAAGGACAAGAGAACCCGATTTTCTTTATTGGAGATGCTTCATTCTACGAGGTACAAGATTATATGACATTGTCTAATCATAACAACTATGTGGCAATGACGACTGTAAATACAGATTGGTATGAAGGTCTGAATGATGAAATGAAAACCATGGTAGATGAAACAACTCAGGAAATGCAGGAGTGGGTATTTGAAGAGCAGAAGAAACAAAATGAAGAATATTTAAAAACGATTAAAGAGGATACAGAGAATCCAACAGAGATTGTTGAGTTAACTGATGAACAGCGTCAAATGTTTAAAGATAAAGCGATGCCTGTACGTGACTATTATCGTAATGAAGTTTCTACGGTAGATGGACAAATTCTTGATAAACTCCAGGAAGAAATTGAAGCAGCTGGAGAATAATTGTTATTGGCTAAAAACCATCATGTCCGATTAAGGACATGATGGTTTTTTAATGCACCGGCTCCCAGGGATCCGTCTGTTTACGATAATCCATATAAGTAAGGATGAGCACAAGAATGAACAAGAAGCTTGAAAGCTTAAACAGCGTGGCTGTATCGACAAACTGGTAGATAAAGCCGAGGATAAGGGCGCTTGACCCAATGCCAAGATCAATACAGGAATAATACATGCCATTTGCGATGCCACTTCGTTCTGTAGTGGTCTTAGAGATAACCCAGGCCTGAAGCGCAGGCATCATAGATCCAAATCCAATGCCGAAAATAGCCCCAGCTATAATCAAGTGAACATTCGTACTGGCAAGGGAGAGAATCCACATGGCAATAAAGGATAAGACTGAACATACCATTATCAGCTTCCAGGGTCCCTTGCGGTCGAAATATTTTCCAGTGATCGGTCGGGAAATGGTAGCCAGCACCGCATTGAAAAAGTAAAACAGGAAGGTTCCTGATAACCCCTGTTCATTGCCGAAAATAACAAGATAAGTAACTACTGCTCCATAGCCGAAAGTATTCAGGAAAGTTACAAGAGCAGGGTAACGGCTTCTGCTTTCTACTAAAGAACCTATAAAGGAAAAGGGAGGAGGCTGCTTTTGATTTTGATACACACTTTCAGGGGTTACAAAGCTGGTCACTGAAAGTAAAATGAGAGCTACAGCTCCTAAAGCTGCTGCAATCCAGACGAGGAGCTGGAAGGTGAAGTTTTGATATAGGTAAATTCCTAAGCTTGGTGCCATAATCATGCCTACCGTAACAGACAGACCAAAATACCCCATACCCTCGCCGACACGGCGGCGGGGAATTAAATCTACTGCTGCCGTTCCGTTCACTGTGGTGGACCATCCCCAGGCCAGACCATGCACAAAGCGGATGATTAAAAGAACAACCACTATCTGAGTGATCGGATACAATGTCGTCATAATTAGCAGTGAAATGGAGCCAATAAGAACCAGCTTTTTCCGAGCGCGTGTCATAAGCAGATGGCCTATGAAAGGGCGGATAAGGATAGCAGCAAAGGCAAACATGGTGGTGATTAAACCGATTTGCAAGCTGCTTCCGCCTATCGATTCTATGTAAGGTGGTAAGTTTGGCAATAGCATTTGAAAACTCATAAACGTGAACAAGTTACCAAGTATTAAAAATATAAAGGGCCATGTCCATAACTTGGGGAGTGATGACTGCATTTGAGATCCCTCACTTTCTATAGAATTCATAAGAAACCCCCACTTCTAATAATGATTGGTGGGGGAAGGTCAATAGAACGCTGTCTAATCATGCTTTTCTTCTTTCCAGCCACTCTTCATAAAAGTGGCTGATGACGGCTTTTAAGACAGCGTAGGTAGGGATTGCAAATAATAGACCAAGAAAACCTGCCAAACTTCCAGCCGCGAGAATTAACGTAATGATCGTCAAAGGATGAATACTTAATGCTTTCCCCATAACGTTAGGAGAGACGAAATTTCCTTCCAGTTGCTGAGCGATGACCATAATTATAGCTACCCATAAAGCTAAGATTGGTTCTTGAAGAAGACCTACAAGCATCGCAGGGATGACAGCGAGAAATGGGCCTACAAAAGGAATGACGTTCATAAGCATAGCGAATAAAGCAAGCGTTAAGGAGTAGTCCAGGTCGATGATTAAATAGCCGACTAGTAACAACAACCCCACAACAATACTTACAGTCATCTGCCCAAGAATGAAAGCGTTCAGTGTATGATCAACCGAATGAGCTAATTTTCCGAAGCTTCTGGCTGCACGTTTACTTAGAAACTTTTGAATAAAAGGAACAAATTTGTCCCCATCTTTTAACATAAAAAACAGGAAGAAAGGAATAAGTACAAGGGCGAATACAAATCCTATCAATTGACTAATAACATTGATAATGATTTTGGAAGCATCCTGTAAATAGCTTTGAAGATTTTCCACGACGTTGTTTATTGTACTGTCAAACTGGCTTGGGATGATATCCTGGTTTTGCTGCCAGTAACTGATTGTATCCCCGAACATATCAATCATTCCTGGGAGATTGTTGATCAATCTCGTAAATTGCTGCTGAGCAATCGGAGCAATAAACTGAACGATGATAAAGCCTATTAAAATATAAAGTAAAAAGATGATTAGAATGGCAATCAGCTTATGAATCTTGTATCTTTCCAGAACATGCAGGACAGGCCTGGAAATATAAAATAATATTCCTCCGCCGATCAGAGGGAGCGCAATGGCACCTATATACGTTAATACCGGTTCAAAGAAGAACTGGATTTCATGAAGGAGAAGTATAAGAAGCGAAATTAAGATACCTGCGACAATGGTTTGGAACCAGCTTTTATGGATCAAAGACTACACACCTTTATGTAAAATTAAATGCTCTTACTGAATATTCGTGACGGAAACGGACGATCCCTTCTTAAATAATAGGAAACGGTCCGATAGTTGAAGAACTCTTTGGAAGAATCAACCATGTTGTTTAGGGAATCCAAATAAAAAGGAAAGGTCTAGTTAAGAATACCAGAACTAATGGATAATAGTCATACATTTACATCATTTAAACCATTATACGCTTATAATGGAAAGAAGATTGTATAGGAAGTTAAAGGAGGATGAACAATGAAAGATGAAATCTTAAAACGATTCTGTTCTTATGTAAAGGTGAATACTCAATCAGATGAAAACAATCCAGATACGCCCTCAACGGAGGGGCAGTGGATCCTGGCTCGTCAGTTGGCGGAAGAACTTGAGGAGATCGGCATGAGTGAAGTTTCTATTGATGAGTATGCTTATGTTATGGCGACGCTTCCGGCTAATACGGAGAAAGACGTACCCGTTATCGGTTTCCTTGCTCATATAGATACTGCTGTTGACTTCACAGGAGAAAATGTGAAACCTCAAGTAGTTGAATCCTATGATGGAGGAGATATATCTTTAAACGAGGAAGTAAACCTTTCTCCAATGGATTTTCCTGAGTTAAGCAGCTACAGAGGACAAACACTAATTACTACAGATGGAACGACATTGCTAGGGGCGGATAATAAAGCAGGGATAGCTGAAATTATGACGGCGCTAGACTACTTAATTAAGCATCCGGAAATTAAGCACGGGAAAATTCGTGTTGCTTTCACACCCGATGAAGAAATAGGACGCGGACCTCACAAATTCAATATAGAAAAATTTGCCGCTTCCTATGCTTATACAGTAGATGGAGGGCCAATTGGAGAGCTTCAATTCGAGAGTTTTAATGCTGCAACAGCAAAAGTTGACTTTTACGGAAACAGTGTACATCCTGGTACCGCGAAAGATAAGATGGTCAATGCTGTAAAACTGGCTATTGAGTTTCAAGAGAGTCTTCCCGAAAAAGAGGCTCCCGAGTACACAGAGAAGTATGAAGGGTTTTATCATTTGAATACTTTCCAAGGAGATGTAGAACATACTTCACTCACTTACTTAGTACGTGATCACGATCAGAATTTATTCGAAAAGAGAAAGAGCAGCCTTGTTCAATTAGTGGAAGACTTGAAAGATAAGTATGGGGCAGAACGTATATCTATAGACATGACTGATCAATACTATAATATGGGAGACAAAATTAAGCCTGTTAAAGAAATTGTAAATACGGCAGCACAAGCTATGGAAAATCTCGCTATTGAACCGCTGATTAAACCTATCCGAGGAGGTACAGATGGCTCCCAGCTTTCGTACATGGGACTGCCAACGCCTAACATCTTTACGGGCGGACAGAATTTCCACGGCAAGTACGAATACATTTCTCTCGATCATATGGAAAAAGCCGTGAACGTTATTGCTGAAATTGCTCGGTTATTTGAAGAAAAAGCCTGATTTTGATCTATTCTATCCGTTAATTAAACGTTTGTTTAATGACGGTAAGGGAATATTTATTCAAAAGGAATATAAAACTACCATTATTAGGAATAATTGTAATAGAATGACTTGAAATAGAGCGGGCGGCATACAGTTGATAAATCCTGGCTTAACGTTATGAGGATTGTAGGATTTACGCATTCCTTAAAAGGATAGCTGAATTATAAAGCCATTATTCCCGGAGGGACCCAACCTTTACCCGGGACAAAGCCCATTTCGTATAGTGAAGGGGAATAGAAGCATGGATGCACAGTTGTTACTTGAATATGGATGGGTATTGATCGTGTTAGTGGGACTGGAAGGTATTTTAGCTGCGGATAATGCGCTGGTACTAGCTATTATGGTTAAGCACCTGCCTGAGAAAAAGCGCAAGAAAGCTTTGTTCTACGGATTATTTGGTGCTTTCTTACTTCGATTTGGGTCTTTATTTATTATTTCATTCCTGGTTGATGTATGGCAGGTTCAAGCCCTCGGGGCGGCTTATCTGTTATTTATATCAGGAAAACACTTATGGGATAAATGGCGTTCTAAGGATGAAGAACAACCAGAAGAAGATGAGCAGGAAGAGGAAAACCAAAAAGGAAAAGGCTTTTGGGCCACTGTGTTAAAAGTGGAGTTGGCTGACCTTGCTTTTGCTGTGGACTCTATTTTAGCAGCTGTTGCTCTCGCGGTTGCTCTGCCTGAGACAGGACTTCCCAATGTAGGCAGTCTGGATGGCGGTCAATTTACCGTCATTCTTACCGGTGGTATGATCGGAATTATTATTATGAGATTTGCAGCCAATATATTTGTAAATCTGTTGCATTCAAGGCCCGGCCTGGAAATAGCGGCTTTTGTTATCGTAGGCTGGGTAGGGGTTAAATTAGTTGTTTCTACCCTTGCTCACCCTAATATTCAGGTTATTGATGAACATTTTGCTCACTCAGCACTTTGGAAGGTAAGCTTTTATGCTGTTCTGGTCATAATTGCTGCTCTAGGATGGTTTTTATCACCTAAAAAATCCAATAAATAAGTGGCAGACCTGTAAGATTCATTTTCTTACAGGTCCTTTTTTATTCAATATATTTGTTTTTATAGAAGGAATCAGTCTGTTTCCGCAAAGAAATGGTTATGTCTGAAAAACAAGTTGTCTCCCCAAACTCTCTTCAATTTCCTATAGCAACACAATCGGTTTTACAGAAAATCAAGCCTTAAAAGTTTTCCTTATGATCAGAGAAAGGTAAAATAAGAGTAAATCAACAGGGGAGGGATAGGTATGGGGAAAGCTGCACAACATCCGTCAGATCAATTTCATTACATAAAAAACAGAATCAAAATGTTGAATCAAGTTGTGTCTTCGATGGACGCTGATGAAGTAGATATGGACGACTTCAATAGAATATTGGAGATGATCCAACAGCTGCAAATTAAGATGGAGCGCTTCAAAAAAGACTGGGAACAGGAATGAAGATACGACAGGTTGTGTTTTTTCTGATTTGGACTGCGTTTATTCTCTATGCCTGGCTGGTCGCTCCCAATGGGAATGAGGGTTATTTAAATCAGTTGATACGGATGAATGATCCTGATCCATTGCTCTTAGCTGTTTTCAGTCTGCTTGGTCTGTTTCCAATCACGTTTATAATCCTTTTACTTAATCATGATCATAGCCGTCTTCCTGCCTGGCCTTTTGCTGTGGGTTCGTTTGTATTGGGAGCCTTTGCTTTACTGCCTTTTTTCTTCTTGTCTACTGCTGAGAAGAAACGCAGTGACCGAATCCCCGGCATACTAAAGAAAGTGTTAAACTCTCTCTATCTTCATGTTCTGTTGTTGATCGGTACTACTTGGCTTATTATATATGGGCTTCTGCAGGGTGACTTCACTGTTTATGCTCAAGCCTTCAGCCACTCTCAATTTGTCCATGTAATGACCATTGATTTATTCCTCCTGACAGGACTAAGTGTTTTTACGCTTCATTGGGATCAACAGAAAATAGGTATTCAAAGCAAGAGTTTCTTATGGGGAATTCTCCCCATCATTGGGGTAATGATCTACTTGCTGCAGACTAAGGATCAAAGGAGGGAAAGGATTGGAAGTTAAGCAGATGCTTCAAAAGGAAGCGGAAGAAATCGCTCACTGGAAATACAATGGAATTTATAGTTTTTATGACATGACGGCGGATGAAGAAGACTACCAAGAGTTCATTAATGAGGAAGCGAGAGGTAAGCGTGCCTTTAGTGTGTACGAAGGAGAGCAATTAATTGGCTTTTATTCCATAATCCCTGTGGAATCCGAGACCGTCGACCTGGGTTTAGGCTTGCGGCCAGATATGACAGGACAAGGAATAGGCGGGCCATTTCTGCAAAAAGCTCTTGAATATGCTCAAATACATTATGGGGCCCGCTCATTTACTTTATCTGTCGCAACTTTTAATGAGAGAGCAATCCGGGTTTATGAAAATGCTGGTTTTAAAGTTGTTCAGACGTTTATGCAGCCGACAAATGGAAGTGAATATGAATTTGTGAAAATGAGAAAAGCCTAGCTGACTATTCTGCCATAGGAAAAGATCCATTGTAAGGCTTCAAGGGTAAGTACACCCTGCCATTCCTGTTTAGCTTTAGGCCAAACATCTTCGTAAGTATTCCATTTCCAGGCCGGTTCAATGCAAGGTTGTACCTCCAATTGTTCTACTATATAATCAAGATTTTTCTCGATTGTATATGTAGATATCCCTACGTCGGGACTATGAGGCGTTGGCTTAAACTGCAAAGGGAGGGGAACATAGTTTTTCCAGTCTTCTTGATTTAAAGCCACAAGTTGATGTACACCCTCTTTTAGTTTCGCGTGAATTTCTTGAGTCATGAAGGAAGGGTTCATCCTGAAAAAACGCAGATAACAAAAAACTTCATGTTCCGATTCAAAATGATCAAGGGATAGTAAGTGCTTTATTGATAAGTTGACAAGTTCATCTACATTCAGCTTTGTTACTTCATCTTTATATGCCAGAAGGTATCCGATAATCTCAGCTGAAGGGTTACCCCAGTTGTCGTCGATCCACGAAGCTCCATTTTCGTGTACCGTCCACCAGAAGGCATGAGGATAATCGTTCACTTTAGAAGGCACGGCCAGCCAGCCTTGGCGCTCTTCATTGAAAGACTTTTCGAAGTAGTGGAGAACTTCGCTGATCATCTCCTGGGCTTTGGGAGAACGATCGATGGATCGTAAAATCTGCATTGCTACAGAAGAAGCCATAGGCGAGGAGTCTGGAAGACGGAAATCTGCCTCCAGTCCGTGACCAAAGCCCCCATCTTGATTCTGATAGGCACGTAAGGCTTTTATAATAGCTTGCTCCGTACCGTTGTCAAAAAGATACAAGCAGCGTGCTTGTTCAAGATCACGAGCGTTTGTAAGGATATAATCTTTAGCAGCCTCAAATGCCTTTTTGGATAGATATTTCATATAGATTCCCCCCTTTATGTAGTTATTCGTTCTAAGTAGGGGATATCCCTGTGTAAGCATTATAGTTCCAAAGATCATAATAAGTCTTTTACAATAGGTAATGGTCACACTTTAATTTGATTTATTATATGGCTTTGTTAAACCTTAATGTTGATTTTTCATAAAAAAACTTATTACGCTATCGGGCCGGATAGTTGAAGACTCAGTTTCGAGATATTGGTTTAGAGGAAGGTCCTCCGGGGGCCGATTTCGCGTTCCGTGGGCATGTGCTGAGCCTCCTCAGTCTTCGACTTCCGGGGTCTCACCGATCATGTTTATCCCACAGGAGTCTTCATCGTCCCCCTCCGGACCTTG
>NZ_JBAPTY010000179.1:0-4930 GCF_049282395.1 Halobacillus sp.
CTCCTATACCTTTATTCGCTCCCAGCCATTCTGAAATCACAGCCCCCATGACACTGTAGGCTGCTGATATTTTCACCCCTGAAAAAATAGACGGCAAGGCGTTTGGCCATTCTAGTTTCCTGAAAATCTGTCCCTTTGTAGCACCTGCCATTTTCATATAATGCATCCATTCAGGGTTTGTCTGACGAAGACCATCCATGGCTGCAATCGCAATAGGAAAGAAGCAGACAAGTACGATAATAATCAATTTAGGTAAAGCCCCGAATCCAAACCATATGACTAGCAAGGGAGCAAGGACGATGATCGGGATGTTTTGTGACAAGATGAGTAAGGGATACAAGGCCTCTCTTACTACTGGAAGCAGGTGAAGAAAGACCGCAAGTAATAACCCGAAAATAACTCCAATTATAAATCCTGAAAAAGTTAAACGAATGGTTGAAAAAAGGTGGGGAGCGTAATCCGTCCAGCCGTTTATACCTGTTTCCATAATTAAGCTCGGCGGTGGTAAGAGCCATTCTGGTATGTCAAACCAACGGCTGCAGAGCTCCCATAAAAGAATGAAAAGGAGGAGGACCGCAACAGGCCTCCATCCTTTAATGAATCTTTGAGTCATGTTCGATATTTCGATGTTAAATCATCCATCGAAGCTCCTGATGGCTGATAAAGAACTTTAATCTGAGAAATGACGTTGCTGCACCCTTTTTCAACCATAGCCTCGTTCATTTTTTCTATTAAACCAAAAATGGTGGAAAGCTCTCCTTCGATCGTTGTTTCAAGAGGATGGACTTCGTACTTCAGCCCTGATTTTTCAATGATTGAAATCGCATGATCCACATAAGGGATAACATCCTCGTTCCTCTCTGTTTTTGGAATGATTTGAATACTGACAAGTGAATTAGCCAATACATTTCCCTCCTTTATTCTGGTAAAAATTCGTTCGTAAATGCCTCATTAGCATTCAGTTTTTCTTCAAGCAAGTCATGATTGTACATCCACTCGGCGTAACTGCTCCAGACTTCTTCCTTTTGAATACCCCACTGATCTGCATCATCTTTATACTTAGGTGACAGCCATTCTTGACTGGCTTTTACCAGCTCTGGATCGAGGTCCGGCACAGCTTCGATGAGAATATCAGCCGCCTGATCAGGTTTTTCGATCGCAAATTCGTATCCTTTTGAGACAGCAGCCATAAATGCTTGTACGGTTTCAGGATTCTCATTCATCATCGTTTCGCTCGTCGTTAAAACAGGTGTATAATAATCCAATTTCTCAGAGTAGTCCGTTAGGTATTGCATATTAAGCTCTTGCCCTCGAAGTTCGGCTTCCACACCTGTCCACCCGTAATAAATCCAGGCAAAATCGATATCCCGTTCCACAGCCGTAAAAAAGTCCGTATTTCCCATATTTACAATTTCCACCTCAGAAACATCAGCATTTTCTTTCTGCATGAGAGAAGAGAGGACCGCTTCTTCTACAGGAGCACCCCAACCTCCGTAAGTTTTTCCTTCGTAATTAGCTGGAGAAGTAATGCCTTTATTCTTGGGAGAGGCAAAACCTGACGTATTATGCTGGATAATAGCTCCGATCGATACAACAGGAATGTCCTGAATACGAGCTTCTGTCAATGTTTCTTGAGCGCTGATCCCAAATTCTGCTTTTTGGGAGGCGACAAGCTGATCGGCACCCGCTTCACCTGGAAGCATGATTTCCACATCCAGTCCTTGCTCCTTAAAAAAACCTTCTGCCTGAGCCACATAAATTCCGGTGTGATTGGTGTTAGGAGTCCAGTCGAGTACGAGTTTAACCGAGTTCGTTTCCTCTTGCTTGGCTGCAGCTTCTTCACTTTTTCCGTCATTGGATGAGCAGCCCGTTACTACTAAAGCGGTCATGAACATGAGGATTATTTTTTTCAATTGTTTCCCTCCCAATTATATGTCCATCAGAGAGATTAATAGAGGAGAGGGGAGAACCGTCGGAGATAATCCAGCGTTTTATCCATACAAAAAAGCACCCTGGTACCATAACCTAGGGTGCATATATAGTAATCGATCAGAAATATCGGCTACTTATGTTTCCTACGCTGGTATCAACCAGTTCAGGTTCTAAGGGTCAGTATCATAAAAGGATACAATCTCAACCAGCTACACTGGTCCCCCTACATTCAAACTATTCAATTTGATGAACAACGTTATAATTTTACTGTGCCATAAGGAAGTAGATTTAGCAAGTACTATAATCTTATTCCTAGTAAACAGATAGGCTTTTTATGTTAAGATAAAGGAAATCGTTATTACAGAAAGGGAGTTCCTTTTTATGAGCAAAATTTATGTACTCCACGAGAACGATGAGTGGACCGTTCACTTAACAGAACGTTTAGAAGAATTAGAATTGCCATATGAAGTATGGCACCTGGACCAAGGTACATTAGACTTAACAGAAGAGCCGCCGGAAGGAATTTTCTATAATCGAATCAGTGCGTCCTCTCACACGAGAAACCACCGCTACGCTCCTGAATTTGCAGGGGCAGTCCTTTCCTGGCTGGAACGCCACGGCAGAACGGTTGTAAATGGAACATCGGCGCTTAATCTTGAAATAAGTAAAGTGAACCAGTACATGGCACTGAATCAACAAGGGATCCGCACTCCAAAAACCATCTCTGCTGTTGGGAAAGAGAATATTTTGAAAGCTGCAGAAAAGCTGGGGATGAATTCATTTATCACGAAGCATAACCGTGCTGGTAAGGGGCAGGGTGTGCAGCTGTTTCATTCTAAAGAAGCACTTCAGGAATATGTGGAAGGCGCTGAATTTGAGGAACCTGTCGATGGTATTACCTTAATTCAGCAGTATATCGATGCGCCCGAGCCGTATATCGTACGTCATGAGTTCGTAAACGGGAAGTTTCTTTACGGAGTGAAAGTAGACACTTCTGAAGGGTTTGAATTGTGCCCGGCTGATGCGTGCTCGATTGAGGATCAATTTTGCCCAACCGATGCTGAGGAATCGAAGGATAAAGCAAAATTTGAGATCCTGGACAATTACCGCCCTGCGATTATTGACGACTTCGAAGCTTTTCTTCAGGCGAATCATATCCAAGTGGCCGCTATTGAAGCTATTCAAGATCAAGATGGGAATTTATATGCTTACGATGTGAACACGAATACGAATTATAACACGGATGCGGAAGAAAAAGCCGGAGTGTACGGAATGCTTGAGCTTGCTAAATATCTGGGGCGCCTGCTGGATCCAGTGCGCGTATAATAAGAAAGCCATTTTCCTCTGGGGAAAATGGCTTTCTTTGATAGAGTTCTGCACGGGTGGACGGATGAACTCTTCACGACACGAGAGATTTAATGGCGTTTACTTAACCAGAGAACACCTGATTTAGCAAGCCTAGGTAAAACTCCGGTCATTGGTTTTTGCAGCATGTTGCCAAATCCGTCGTTCTTACCGAGAGAGCCTAAGGCGCCTTTTAGTTTAACCTCGCCTGGAGGTACCGGAACACGATTTTTAAGAAAGGCCAATATAACTTCCGCTACTTTTTCACCTTGCTGACCTGCTAATTGAGCACTTGGAGAATGTTCGGCAGATGCGCAGTCACCGATCACGTAAACATTTTGGTGGCTTGGAACCTGATAATAATCATTTACAATAACCTTATTTTGAATATCTTTATCAAAAGGAAGCTCTCTAACCAGGTAATTCGGCTGCACACCTGCTGTCCAGACCGTAACATCATTCATATAGCAGAGACCGTTATTGCAAACGCCGTCTCGTTCAACGTATTCTACGTTCGCGTTATGAATGACCTCCACATGGTGCTCACGGAACCATTTTTCTACATAATTCTGAATTTTATGGTCGAATGCTTTCAGTACCGTCTCACCACGATCGAGCAAACGAATGTTTAAATCAGAACGGCTTTCGCGTACTTCTGAAGCCACTTCAATACCGCTTAATCCAGCTCCGACAATCGTCACTTTTCCGTAGGCTCCCAAATTATTAATGGAGTAGCCTGCGCTTCGGGCTTGGGAAAAAGATTGTACACTTTCCGTAAACTCCCTGGCGCCTTCTATTCCGTGATAATTGTCCTCACATCCAAGCCCGATTACAAGATAATCGTACTCGATGTCATAGGCGAAGTTTTTCATTAGAACCTTTTCGTTTTCAACATCAATTTTTTCGATCTCGTCGAATACATATTCCACTTGATCATGTTCAGGAAAATCTACACGGGCATGACGATCTGATTCAGTACCGGCAGCGATCGTGTAAAATTCTGTTTTTAGTGAATGGTAGGGGTTACGGTCAACGACAACGATATGTACATCTTTTGGTAAATCTTCTAAAAGGCCATGTAATATATTGAGCCCACCGTACCCGCCGCCTAATATGACTAACCGTTTCATGCATCAACACCACCTTTTTAAATTCATTCTCAGCTGCTCACATTCAGGTGCATCACCGATTTATGTCGAAAACGCTTACGGTTTTCTCACTATTTTAAGATTATCAAAATTCTGCCTGAAAAACTAGAAGAAGTGAGCAATTCGTGACAAGTTTCACGAGTTCCTCTTATTTTGTGAGAATTTCTCTAAAAATATCATAGTAAATATAAAGATCGGTCAAATCTATAGAGGTCATGTTAAAGAAAAGCTCCCGTTTGTTTAAGACTCAATTTCGAGATATTGGTCGACGAGGATGGTCCTTCGGGGGACGATTTCGCTTTCCGGCCCTGCACGACGCAGGGTCGTTCGACGTTGCCACAGGACGTGGCGCGATCTTAGTCGAACATCCCTTGTGCTGAGCTTCCTCAGGCTAAAGCCTTCCGGGGTCTCACCGATCATGTTCATCCCGCAGGAGTCTTCATCGTCCCCCTCCGGACCCGGCCGAATTAGAGACTCGAAACGGGTTCGTCCTTCATCCGCTGATA
>NZ_JBAPTY010000180.1:0-6642 GCF_049282395.1 Halobacillus sp.
CTATAGAAGGGTATAAAAATAATCTTAATTATTCTAGGCTAGTTGACACGTTCATGATCGTTGCTTTGAACTACAGATACTTGAACATTCATTCCGTAGCAGAGGAATATTTCCTTAAATTACTCAAATTTGCTAAATATCACCTTCCCCAGTTGGAAAAAAGAAGAATATTTCATAATCTAGGTTATATATACGCCAATCAAGAAAAATATCAAGAAGCCTTACATTATTTACAAAAGGCACAGGATATTGAAACGTCTGAAAAATATTTTGAAATTAGCACCCTCTATCTTCTCGCCTCTACAAGTTATTACTGCAACGACATGAAGGCTACGTGGGACTATATTCATTTAGGTGAACAAGAAGCCATCGACTCTCATAGTATATTTTTCATGCATAAATTTTTCGTGCTGCGTCACACCATAAATCAGACAACTCATGACGACGAATTCATCGACAAGCTTGAGAATGAAATCGTACCAAGTATGCGAGAGCTAAACGAATACGAAGATTATAAAACCTATTTGGAAATGCTTGGGGATATTTTTTACCAAAAGCGATTATATAAGAAATCAGCTATGTGTTTTAAAGAAGCCAACAACTTCAGGTTTACGCAAAAGAAAGATTTATTATAAAAAAGTCAGGAGCAGCTGCTCCTGACTTTTATATACGAACTAAATTCTTTTTCCAATTTCGGAACTCCAGTTCATTAAATTTAGCTTCCATTTTTTCATCATCAATATAAAACAGAGCGTCCTCCAGGGAACAGTTAACATCTGCTTCACAATTAATTCTGGCAAGCTGTCTGGATAAGTGAAGCATTTCTAAATCCTGCTCAATCTTGGTACGCTGCCCCTTTGTCAGTTTATCTAAGTTTTCAAGGATCCCTTCAATGGTCTGGTGCTCCATTAGAAGTTTGAGAGCCGTCTTTTCACCGATCCCTTTCACTCCAGGATAGTTATCACTGCTGTCTCCCATTAAGGCTTTTAAATCCACCATTTGAGAGGGTGTAATTCCTTTTTCTTCGTAAAAGGAGTCTTGATGATATTCAGCATAATTACCATAGCCTTTTTTTAATAGGACGACGTGAACATTGGGCTGCAATAATTGAAGCAGGTCCTGGTCACCTGTAAGCAGAAACACTTGAGAGTGCTCACTGTAAAGGCGGCTTAATGTTCCCATACAATCATCTGCCTCATAACCAACCTGCCCCACATTTGGTATATTAAGAGATTCGACCACCTCTTTAGCCAGATCAAACTGTGGAATTAGTTCCTCTGGCGGCGCCCCACGGTTAGCTTTATAATCCGGAAATAAATCATTGCGGAATGTCTGACTCCCCATATCCCAACAGCACACAACATGCGTAGGCTGATACGTTTCTATAGCTGTAAAAAGGTGCTTGACCATACCATAGACGGCATTGGTTGGTGTACCTTTACTATTAATCATATAATAATTGCTCATGGCTGTAGCATAGAAAGCACGGAATAACAAAGCCATCCCGTCCACAACCATAATTCGGTTCGTTGTTGTCATTCACCTGTTCCCCTTTATTGATAAGTTGACTCTATTATAACAAAAAGAAGCAAGCAGACACCAAAACGTTTATATTACCCTATTCTTCTAATAATTGACAAAATTCTGATAACATGCTAGGTTCAAGATAAGTGTCTACTCTTTACATAAAGTTTTTTGTAAGCGTTTACACTTCATTACACATTGAGGAGGAGTAAGAATGGTCTATGCATTTCCAAATACAGAAGGATCGATTGTTCAATACAAAGAGCGTTACGATAATTTCATTGGTGGTAAATGGACGCCCCCGGTAAATGGGGAATACTTTGAAAACGTGACACCTGTGACAGGCCAGAATTTCTGTCAGGTAGCCCGTTCTACAGAAGAAGATGTGGAATTGGCTGTTGAAGCGGCCCATCAGGCAAAAGACGCCTGGGGGAAAACCTCCGTGACCGAACGATCGCTGATCCTTAATAGGATCGCAGACAGGATGGAAGAGAACTTAGAAAAATTGGCAGTAGCTGAAACTTGGGAAAATGGAAAAGCGGTGCGGGAAACTTTAAATGCTGATATCCCTTTAGCTGTGGATCATTTTCGTTATTTCGCATCTGTTATTCGTGCTCAGGAAGGGTCAATTGGCGAAATTGATCAAGATACAATTGCTTATCACTTCCACGAGCCTCTGGGAGTCGTAGGTCAGATTATTCCGTGGAACTTCCCTATTTTAATGGCAACATGGAAGATTGCGCCGGCTCTTGCAGCAGGAAATGCGATTGTACTAAAACCAGCAGAACAGACTCCGGCATCGATTATGTACTTACTCGAATTGATTGAAGACCTCCTTCCTGCCGGTGTACTGAACATAGTAAATGGATTTGGACTTGAAGCAGGTAAGCCTCTTGCTCAGAATCCACGCATTAATAAAGTAGCTTTTACTGGTGAAACCACAACCGGACGAATGATCATGCAGTATGCTTCCCAGAACATCATCCCTGTCACGTTAGAACTTGGAGGAAAATCGCCAAATATCTTCTTTGAAGATGTGATGCGTGAAGATGATGACTTTTTAGATAAAACCATTGAAGGCATGGTCATGTTTGCGTTAAACCAGGGTGAGGTCTGCACATGTCCATCAAGAGCACTTATACAGGAATCGATATATGACCAGTTTATGGACCGTGCTATTGAACGTGTGAAAGCCATCAAAACAGGTAATCCACTGGATCCTGAAGTTATGATGGGAGCTCAGGCTTCCTCTGAACAGCTGGATAAGATCTTATCTTACCTGCAAATTGGCAAAGAGGAAGGTGCAGAATGCCTTGTAGGAGGCGAAAGGAACCAGCTGGACGGCGATTTTAAAGATGGTTACTATGTGAAACCTACCATGTTTAAAGGAACCAACGACATGCGTGTCTTTCAGGAAGAGATTTTTGGACCTGTCCTTTCTGTCACCACCTTCAAAGACAAAGAAGAAGCCATGTCCATTGCAAACGATACACTGTATGGTCTGGGAGCCGGAATATGGACGCGGGATATGAATACGGCCTATCGTTTCGGCCGGGGAATTGAAGCCGGTAGAGTCTGGACCAATTGTTATCATACTTACCCTGCACATGCAGCCTTCGGCGGATACAAAATGTCTGGTGTTGGGCGTGAGAACCATAAAATGATGTTAAGCCACTATCAACAGACCAAAAACATGCTCGTCAGCTACAGCCCTCAGAAACTAGGATTCTATTAATCTAAAGTGAGGAGGTGACAAAAGATGGTCGAACGTGTGACTGCGACTGATGCCGCCCTCGAATTGATTGACAAGCTGAAAGATAAGCATGGACCTTTGATGTTTCATCAGTCCGGAGGGTGTTGTGATGGAAGTTCGCCAATGTGTTATCCAGATGGTGACTTAATGATAGGCAAGCAGGATATTCTATTAGGTGAAATTGGTTCTTCCCCCTTTTATATAAACAAAAAACAGTATGAATATTGGAAGCATACTCAATTGATTATTGATGTGGTAGATGGGCGCGGAGGAATGTTTTCTTTAGAAGGCGTAGAAGGAAAAAGATTTTTATCAAGGTCACGTGCTTTTACAAAAGAAGAAGCGGCAGAACTTCAAAGCGCAGAACGATAAGGAACAGCCCTCTTTATTGCATGAAGAGGGCTGTTTTATATTGTTTTTTTTCGAAGAAACTGCAGGAGAATATGGTTATAAATAACTGGCTGATCTTTATGAACAGAGTGCCCTGCAAAAGGTAGTACCGCTTTATGAATATAAGGACAATCTCCGTAAATGGAAGCGCCGGATGCTTCATACTGAACGGACTCCCCCGCTATGAAAAGCACAGGCACCCTCAGGTCAGCTAAACCTTCGGATAAATAAAACGGATACCAGTCCGGGTTTCTTGCCAGGTAAATAAATTCTCTCCAGTTTGTATTATGGAGAAGGTTGTAATAATCTATCTGAGTCTTATCTCGAAGTAGACATCTTTGTTTCTCTGTCTCTTTTCTATGCAACTGCTTCCAACGGGCAGGTTTTTTGGGATAAATGCCCGAAACCGTTAAACTCTTTACTCTGTGGGGGTGATTTCGGGCCAATAAAATCCCAGCAAATGCCCCTAAATCACTGCCGATGATGTGAGCTTCATTCATTTGTAAATGTTCCATCGTTTCAGCAAGATCCTGAGCTGTATTCTCAAAGAAATGGTTAAATTCATCACTGAAAGAATTGCCGTGTCCCCTTAAGTCAGGAAGGATTACCTGAAACTGATCACATAACTGGTCACATTGGTATTCAAAATCTGTAACCCCTGTTTCCAGACGGCTATGAAGAAATATTACTGGCTCCCCTGTTCCTTTAATAGTGGTGTGAAGAATCATCGAATCCCCCTCTATTCGACCTTTTAAATAATTTAATGGTTTCTGTAACCTCACAGCCGTTCCGTTGAAGTACGGAAAGCATAGGATGGTTGTTTACACTTGTAGCTCCTATACTATATAATGCTCCAAATTCTTCCTTCAACATATACAATCCCTGTCTATAAAGAACCGAGCCTTTCCCTTGGCCGCGAGCTTCCGGAACCAGCCCAAAGTAAAACATCCGACCTTCATTTTCTGTGCCGGGCTCAATGTGAGGCATTACCACACCAATAGCTTCCTGATTTTCATAAGCCACATTACACGTATCTATGTAAGAAGAACCCAATTCTTTTCTTACGCTTCCTATTTGTTCGTCCATACTTAAATATGGCGAAGCGTTTAAAGATCCTTCCATAGATCTTTTCCATACGTCTTTAAAATGTTCCACAGGGATATCTCTCAGCGATTTCATAGTAAAAGCTGCCTCCTCATCCACCATTTTGCTGAGATCAAATCGCACAAAGACTTTCTCATCATGAAATTGAAATTGGCAGGATTTTAGATGCTTCTCTAGTTCTGTTGCTCGATCGCTGTTCACTAGAATAGTAATATTGTCCACCTGCTGAATATCTTTATCTATAACTAAGAAATCCGTCAACTGACAAAGTTCCCGGTCTGTTAAGTGGCCCGTTTCTTCTATGGTTATAAAATTATCTCCTATTACAAATTTGACTTTTTCATATAGATTTTGCTTCTGTTCCATAAATCCTCCTAAGATTTTACTTCTACACTGTTCCCCTATCATCCTACCTTATCTGAGGCAGATATGGTAATAACAATCACATTATTTTCATTTTATGAACCTTACGCGATACAATATAGGTTGAGAATCCATGAAAGGAGTTTTATCAAATGAACCGTGAAATACATTTAGTAGAAAGACCAAAAGCTACACCTACACATGAACATATTAAAGTTGTAGAGAATAACCAGCCTGAACCAGGCTCAGGAGAAGTACTCCTGAAAATGTTATACGTATCCGTAGACCCTTACATGAGAGGTCGTATGAGCGACGCCAAATCCTATGTTGCACCTTTTCAACTAAACGAGCCTATTGAAGGCGGTGCTGTCGCAGAAGTGGTGCAATCCAACGCTGATCAATTAAGTGAAGGCGACATTATTACTGGAATGCTTCCATGGAAAGAATATACAGTACAAAAAGCAGACGGCCTTCGTAAAATTGATCCTCGTCTGGGGCCGATCACTACTTCTCTAGGTATTCTTGGCATGCCAGGGCTTACCGCATATTTCGGCTTAATGGACATTGGCCAACCTAAAGAAGGAGAAACGATTCTGGTCTCCGGAGCAGCAGGTGCTGTTGGTTCCACCGTCGTTCAAATCGGTAAAATTATGGGCTGCCGTGTTGTTGGTATTGCTGGCACAGACGAAAAAACCAGTTATTTAAAAGAAGAACTAGGCGTAGACGCGACCATCAACTACAAAACCGAAAATGTATCTGAAGCGCTTCAGGAGAAATGTCCGGACGGTATTGATGTATATTTCGATAACGTAGGCGGAGATATTTCCGATGCAGTCTATCCGCTTCTCAATAAGTATGCAAGAATTGCCCAGTGTGGTGCCATTTCATCTTATAACGTCCCGAACGACCAGGGACCGCGTATTCAAATGCACTTAATTAAATCAAGTGTATTAATTAAAGGATTCACTGTAGGGGATTATCAAGACCGCTTCTCCGAAGGTTTCCAGCAATTGTCCAAATGGTTGAGTGAAGGAAAACTCACTTACGAAGAAACGATCACCGAAGGGTTCGAAAACATCCCTGAGGCTTTCTTTGGTCTGTTTGAAGGAGCTAACCTTGGTAAACAGCTCGTTAAAGTAGCAGAACCTTCTCAAAAATCTTAATAGTTAATAGAGCAGGTGGACCATTTTTTTCGCCTGATTATTTAAGAGAGCGTACAAATGTTGTGCGCTCTCTTTTTGTTTGATATCCTGCCAAATCTCTTTGATCGAACATAAGGTAATAGGCAGTGTGCCTCAAAAAGGATCTTTTCCTATCACAGACTCCCTCTAAAATGAAAAAATTAATTTTCAAATTACCCAAAAAATGTACTCACTATCAAAACATGATCAGCGGACACACACCTGCTTCTATCGAGGTATGGATTCTCCCTACAAACGATAAACGATGGGAAAAGTTCCATCGTTCATTATCGAGAAAGGTTGTAAATAAGCCAAGACTCTATCTAA
>NZ_JBAPTY010000181.1:0-2188 GCF_049282395.1 Halobacillus sp.
TGCGCTACGCCCAATATGGTCCTTTCTTAACGTTCCATCTGGCTGGTGGAGAAGGCGGTATGCGACATATGCTGAAACAATTCGGCCCGGCTTTGAAAAAACCGTGGACGAAGCTTGAAGCTCCAGAACTGACGGATGAACTTTACAACAAAGTTGTTTCCGGCTGTGAGCATCAATCAAATGGCATGACCATGTCCGAGCTTGATCAGAACCGAAATGAATTTCTCGTTCGTCTTTATGACCTTGTTCAGGAATATTGGCCGAAAGAGACAGAGAAAACTCACTCATAAAGGAGCGTTCAAACATGAAACCATCCTTTCGTTATACAAAATCCGTCCCGGCGGAATGGGTCGATTACAACGGGCATATGAATGATGCGGAATACAGCCGCGCTTTCAGCCTGGCGACTGACGCATTTATCGAACACGTTGGTCTTGATGAAGCAGCACGTAATCATTGGAACTACACCATTTTCACACTGGAAACTCATACGTGCTATCTTCAGGAAGTGAAGGAAAAGGCAGCCTTTGATATAACGGCAAAGATACTGGATTACGACTCCAAGCGCATGCATCTGTTTTTCACAATGAAAAATGAGGCGGGCGAACTTGTAGCCACCTTTGAGGAAATGCTCATGGGTATTGATCAAACGGAGGGCCGGGGTGCTCCATTCCCTGAACTCGTAGCTGCCACCATTCGTGAGATTTATCAGGCCCAGGATAACGAGGAGTATATCAAGCAGGCAGGACGGACGATCGGGATTCGTAGAAAATAATGTGTAGAAAAGGCAAGCAGTGACGCTGCTTGCCTTTTTCTATACTATTTATAAACAGAGGCTGCTAACTCAAGGCGATGATATAATAAAAGAAAAACGTCTTAAAACCTGTTCCACTCAAGCAGAAATGAACAGGATTTCACCACGTGGAAAGGTTACTGTAGATACAGGGAGTGATTCATATGACATTAGTGGAGTCCATGCAGCGGTCGATTGATTATATGGAAAACCATCTACTTGAAGACGTTTCGATTGAAGAAATCGCAAGCCAGGCCAATACGTCTGTCTTTCATTTTCAACGAATGTTTACACTGTTGACTGAAACACCAGTTGCCGAGTATCTCAGGAGAAGAAGGTTGACGCTTGCTGCTCATGAACTTTCCAAAACCAATATTAAAGTAATTGATATCGCCTTAAAGTATGGATATGACACTCCTGAGTCTTTCGCGAAAGCATTCAAAAAACAACATGGAATCACTCCTAGGGAAGCGAAATGCTTTACGGGAAAGATGCAATCCTATAACCGCCTGGTGATCCAGGTGAATGTGAAAGGAGCAGAACCTATGTTATACCACATGGTACAAAAAGGTCCCATACAAGTTGTGGGGGTGAGGCGAGAGCTATCCTGCGAAAATGGAGAAAACCAGCAGGTTATTCCACGGCTTTGGGAGAAGGTAAATGGAGATGGGACATCTGAGGAGTTAAGCCAATTAAATGATGGAGGTATTCAGGGACTTCTCGGTGTATGCGTGGATAAAAGTCATGTCCAGGCTAATCTGATTGATTATTGGATTGCAGCCGCTCACAAAGGAGAGGCACCTGGGCGTTTTTCACAGCTTGAGCTGCCTGCTTCTACATGGGCGGTATTCGAAGTGCACGGTCCCATGCCTTTGTCCATTCAAAAGGTGTGGAAGCAGATCTATTCAGAATGGTTTCCGTCCAGCGGGTATGAACATGCCGGCACGCCGGACCTGGAGGTCTATTCTGAGGGAGATCCTTTTAGTGAGGACTATTATTCAGAAATATGGATTCCGGTGAAGTAAAGGAAAATAGTAGTCTATTAGAAAGGAGGCTTAAGGGATGAAAGTAATCATCGTGGGCGGAGGTATCGCTGGGTTGACTCTGGCATATTGGCTGAATAGGAATGGAAATGATGTGAAGGTCATAGAAAAGGCTTCAGAATTAAGAACAGAAGGGTATATGCTGGACTTTTTTGGACCCGGCTATGACGTGGCAGAGGAAATGGGGATCCTGGAGCAGCTTAGCCGCATTCATTATCCAATTTCCGGTTTGGAATTTCGGAACGAGAAAGGCAAGTTTAAGTTCAAGCTCCCTTACCCTTCTCTCAGACATTTATTTAACGGACGCCATTTTAACTTCCTGAGAGGAGATTTGGAGCAGGTTTTGTATGAT
>NZ_JBAPTY010000182.1:0-1549 GCF_049282395.1 Halobacillus sp.
GCAGACAGGATATGCATAATAATCCCTACAAAAGGGATCCAGCCGACGCAAGAGGTGATAATTCCAAGGATACTTCCCGTTGCGGCACCATTATCTTTTTTCGTTAATACAAGAGTGATAATGTGCAAAATTAACATAAGTGCTAAAGGTGTCCAGAGCAGACTGATGATAATAGTGGCACCGAGAAAAGGTACACCCAGAATGGCTTCAAATCCACCTGTTACCCATTTCAAAATACGAGATGCTGACATACATTTCCCCCTTTAATGTACTCTAACGGTTAAGTATATCCAGACAACTAGTCTAATATGCTCCGATACATATCATCTGAAACCAGGCATTAGCATGAGATGTAAAAACCCCGCACTTTTTTAAAAGCGCAGGGTTTTAAACTTATCGTACTTCTCCAGTCCAGGCTTTCATGCCGCCTTCCATGTTAATAGCGTTTAAGCCTTTGTCATTCATAATGTCGGCAGCCATATCGCTCCGTCTGCCAGAGCGGCATACCGTAATATACTCCTTGTTAGGATCAAACTCTCCAACTCGTTCTTCTATTTCATCCAATGGGACGTGAAGAGCTTCTGGAATTTTACCTTCTGCAACTTCTTCATTTGTTCGCACATCAAGAACTTGAATGTGGTTTTCCTTTCGTTTACTTTCAACTTCTTCAGGCTGAATAGTTTTAGCCATGGTTTGAACCTCCTTACTCTTAGCGAGTGTTATAGATTTTTTAGACGTAAACTTCGATGCGTAAACCTTAGTTTTTATCATTCCATAATGGATTTTATAGGATCTTATAAAAATTGTTCCCTGTACAATTGTAAATAAACAAATCTTGACTGAATTAAAATTATCAAATATTTTTAGCGTTCTTTTGAGCTTTATGTAGTATAATAGACTTAATTAGACAAAATATTCAGTTTTTCTACTCATTATCTTCAGGTTAAGGATTTTAAAAAACCACAGTGAGGTGTATGTAATGGGAGAGAAGTTTCTGAAGTTCAGTGTGATCTTCCTTCTGATTATGGGCAGTTTCCTATCCTTTTCTAATCCTGTAGAAGCGTCTCCTTCGAAGTTTGTTACTAAAGGCAATACATCTGGTAAACGTGTAGCTTTAACATTTGATGATGGCTCAGATGGGACAAACATTGCTAAGATCCTGCAAACGCTCTCCAAAGAAAATATCCACTCCACCTTCTTTTTAACGGGCTCCGGAACAAAAGCTCATCCAAATGCTATTAAAGATATTAAATCAGCCGGTCACGAATTAGCTAATCATTCCTATTCCCATGCTGATTTTACTGAGCTATCAAGCGCTGAAATAAAAAGTGAATTAGACCGGACTGAAGCTGCGGTGAAAAGTACGACAGGCGTATCCACCAAACCATTATTCAGGGCACCTTTTGGCGCCGTGAATTCCGCAGTCCTTACAGCCGTAGGAAACGCGGGGTATACCCACACTATTCACTGGAATATTGATACACTGGATTGGAAAGGTCTATCAGAAACAGAGGTTTATAACCGAGTGATAGATAATATTGTTCCGGGT
>NZ_JBAPTY010000183.1:0-7791 GCF_049282395.1 Halobacillus sp.
AGGGGACTGGTTTGTCGATAAGAGGAAATTGCCGAATGGGATTGGTGCGCTTTCGCGTACGGTGAAACAGAAAGGTCTGCAGTTTGGATTATGGTTTGAACCGGAAATGATCAGTCCTAAGAGTGAATTAATGAAAGAGCGTCCGGATTGGGTGATTGGTTCACCTGGTCGTCCGCAAACCCTGGGGAGGAATCAGATGGTTCTTGATTTCTCCAATCCTGAAGTCGTCGATTATTTATACGATAGAATGAGCTGTTTAATTGAAGAAGCAGATCTGGATTATATTAAGTGGGACATGAACCGTAATATTACAGAGCCTTTCTCTCAGCACCTCCGGAACCAGGGAGAATTTTATCATCGTTACATCCTTGGGGTTTACGACTTATATGAGCGTCTAACCACCCGTTATCCGAATGTATTATTTGAATCCTGTGCAGGCGGAGGCGGCCGGTTTGATCTTGGAATGATGTACTACGCTCCACAGGCGTGGGCGAGTGACGATACCGATGCTGCTGAACGGCTGAAAATTCAGTATGGCACTTCGCTGGGGTATCCCCTCGCCACGATCGGTTCTCACGTTTCAGCTGTTCCGAACCATCAGACACTTCGGGAAACGCCACTCAAGTTCAGAGGAGATGTCGCGTATTTCGGGACGTTTGGTTACGAATTAGACCCCTCTCAGCTGAGTGAAGAGGAAAAGTCTGAAGTGAAGCAGCAAATTGAATTTTTTAAGAAGATCAGAAATTTGATCGCCCAGGGCACGTTCTACCGACTGAAAAGCCCGTTTGAAGGAGAAGAAACAGCCTGGATGGTGTGCAGCGCAAATGGAAAGCAGGCGATGATTGGCTGGTACAAAGAGAATTACCGGCCCAATCCCGAGCATAACCAAACCTTGAAACTTAAAGGATTGCAGCCTGAGAAGCGATATGAAATTGAAGGATTTACCCGTTTGTTCTATGGAGACGAATTGATGAATCGGGGCCTGCCTCTGGGCAAGGAATTTAATGGCGCCAATCCTCATCAGGCAGAGCGCGGAGGAGACTACCAGTCCCGGACCTTCCTGCTGAAGGAGGTCTAGGGCATCCTTCGCTTCTACATACCAATATAGTAATGAGGTGATCGATATGAAGGAATTGAAGCAAGCATTTCAGGAACGATTAGGGAAGGATGAACCGGTAGATTTATTTTTTGCACCGGGACGAGTGAATTTGATTGGCGAACACACGGATTATAATGGAGGACATGTTTTTCCGTGTGCTTTAAGTGTGGGAACTTATGCAGCCGCACAAAAAAGAAAGGATACAACGATAAGGTTGTATTCCATGAACTTTCCTGACTTAGGAGTTATTGAAACCGATATAGAATACCTGAATTATAGGGATGAAGATGACTGGGCCAACTATCCGAAAGGTGTAATCGAGACTTTTCGAGCTGCCGGGTATGAGATTTCTTCAGGCATGGACATTGCCTTTTACGGGAATATTCCAAATGGAGCAGGACTTTCTTCGTCTGCATCTATTGAGCTGGTCACGTCGGTTGTATTAAAAGAACTATTTCAACTTTCTGTGGATCCGGTGGAAATGGTCAAGCTTTCTCAACAGGCAGAGAATGAGTTTGTCGGGGTTAACTGTGGCATCATGGATCAGTTTGCCATCGGAATGGGTAAGAAAGATCATGCTATTTTATTAAACTGTGATTCTCTGGAGTATCAACATACGCCTATTGATTTGACGGATCATGCTTTAATCATAGCGAATACGAATAAACGCCGCGGATTGGCTGACTCAAAATATAATGAGCGGAGAGAACAGTGTGAAGAAGCTCTGAAGGATCTGCAACAGAACTTATCGATTCATAGCTTAGGTGATTTAACCAAAGCAGAATTCGAAGACCATAAACATCTTATAGAAGATTCTTTAGCCCAGAAGCGGGCCAAGCATGCCGTTTACGAAAATCGCCGCACGATGGAAGCGGTGGAGAAGCTGAACGCTGGAGATATTGAAGGGTTTGGACAGTTGATGAACGAATCGCACGTCTCCTTGCGTGATGATTACGAAGTAACGGGTAAAGAGCTGGATGCGCTGGTTGAAGCAGCCTGGCAGGAGGATGCGGTCGGTTCAAGAATGACCGGCGCTGGATTTGGCGGCTGTACCATTAGTATAGTGGACCGAACCCAGGTCGAAGCTTTTATGGATAACGTCGGCCGTAAATACTCCGAGAAGACAGGACTTGAAGCTGACTTTTATAAAGTAGAAATTGGCGATGGGGCCAAGAAAATTGAAGGAGGTTTTTAAATGACGGTACTCGTTTGTGGAGGCGCTGGTTATATTGGAAGTCATGCCGTCGCCCAATTATTGGATCGTAATGAAGAAGTAGTGGTCGTGGATAATTTGCAAAAGGGTCATGAGGCATCCATTTTCGAAAAGGCTCGTTTTTACAACGGTGATTTAAGGGATGCGGTCTTTCTAGAGCAGGTGTTTACTGAAAATGAGATCGATTCCGTAATTCATTTTGCAGCGGATTCTCTAGTTGGAGAAAGCGTTGAAGATCCGTTGAAGTATTATGACAATAATGTTTCCGGTGCGATCAGTTTACTGAAAGCAATGGCGGAGCATGAGGTAAAACGAATCGTCTTTTCATCTACGGCAGCGGTTTACGGTGAGCCAGATCAAGTACCGATTCAGGAGGATGACCGTACCACCCCAACCAACCCGTATGGGGAAACAAAGCTGGCCATTGAAAAGATGCTTCACTGGGCTGAAAAGGCTCACGGGATCAAGCATGTGGTTCTTCGCTACTTTAATGTTGCGGGCGCGGATCCAGAAGGAAGAGTCGGTGAAGACCACCGTCCGGAAACGCACCTCATTCCGATCGTACTCCAGGTAGCTCAGGGCAAGCGGGATAAAATCATGATATTCGGCGATGATTATCCGACCGAAGATGGCACGTGTATCCGTGATTATGTTCATGTTACGGACCTGGTAGACGCTCACCTTTTGGCAATTGAGAAGTTGAAAAAAGATGGAACAAGTGCCGTGTACAATCTCGGAAATGGACAAGGATTCAGTGTGAAGGAAGTCATTGATACGGCACGCCGGGTGACTCAGCGTGAGATTCCGGCTGAAGTTGCTCCGAGACGTGCAGGTGATCCGGCCCAGCTCGTGGCTTCATCTGAAAAGGCTATGAAGGAACTCAGCTGGAAACCTGCTCATGCGGAGCTTGATACGATGATTCAAAATGCCTGGGACTGGTTTCAGAAGCATCCGGAAGGTTATGAAAAATAAACAAAAGGGATGGTGAACAGAGTGGCGATTTATCGTGACATCGAACAGCTTATTCAATATGGTCTCAACAAAAAAATGGTGTCCGTCTGGGACGTCGATTACGTGCGGAATGCCCTGTTTCATTTATTCGAGCTGGACGGGAAGACACCTGAACCTGTTCAGGCAGAGGACGTGCCGGATGAGCCGGTGCAGGTGCTTGACCGGATGCTGGATTATGCGGTCGAGCAAGGGCTGATGGAGGATAACACGACGACAGAGAGGGATTTATTTGATCCGAAAATTATGGATCAGCTGATGCCGAAGCCTTCGGAAGTCATTCGGAACTTTTACCAGACGTTTGAAGCCAGGGGGCCGATTGCGGCCACGGATTATTTTTACCAATTATCAAAGGATAGCCACTACATCCGTACGAATCGGATTGAAAAAAATAAGCACTGGTACAGTGAGACAGAATATGGAGATCTTGAGATTACCATTAACCTCTCCAAACCCGAAAAGGATCCCAAAGCAATCGCAGCAGCACGGGCTAAGGGAGATGGACCTAATTATCCGAAATGCCTTCTATGTAAAGAAAATGTCGGTTATGCCGGGCGTCTGGACCATCCCGCGCGTGATAACCACCGTGTGATTCCGATGGACCTTGAAGGGGAGCACTGGTTCCTGCAGTACTCTCCATACGTTTATTACAATGAGCACGCGATTGTCTTCTCCCGGGAGCATCGCCCGATGAGTATTACGAAAGACAGCTTTGACCGGCTGCTTGATTTCACCGATCAGCTGCCTCATTATTTCATCGGTTCGAATGCGGATCTTCCGATTGTCGGCGGCTCGATTTTAAGCCACGATCACTTCCAGGGCGGCCATCATGAATTCCCTATGGCTCAGGCTCCGATTGAACAGGAGTTTACCATTCAAGGATTCAAGGATATTAAAGCCGGGATTGTCCGCTGGCCGATGTCGGTCATCCGCCTCCGTTCTGAGGATCGCTCACGGCTGTCTGCCGTCGCGGATCAAATCCTTACGTCATGGCGCGGATATACGGATGAAGAGGCAGACGTTTATGCAGAAACCGACGGGGAGCCGCATAACACGATCACGCCGATTGCGCGTTACCGGAACGGAGCGTTTGAAATGGATCTGGTGCTTCGGAACAACCGGACCAGTGATGAGCATCCGATGGGAATTTTTCACCCGCACGAAAATGTCCATCATATTAAAAAGGAGAATATAGGCTTAATCGAAGTGATGGGTCTTGCCGTTCTACCCGGCCGTTTGATTGAAGAAATGAATCAGCTCACAGAGTATATGAAGACGGACGAGCTTGACGGGAAGGCCCTCCAGGATGAACGGACAGCTAAACACGTGACATGGGCGAAACAAATGAACATAGCAGAGAACGAAGACATTGAGGAGCGGTTGAGACAGGAAGTCGGCAAACGCTTTTCAACGGTACTTGAACATGCGGGTGTCTTTAAAAGGACGCAAGCTGGGCAAGAGGCCTTTACCCGATTTATTAAACAAATTATGTAGAAGGGAGAGTGGAACATGGTTGACCTGCCGGTGATAGAGACGATTAACTTTAAAGGACTTGAAGCTGTTGTGCTTGAAAATGAGCAGATCCGCTGTGTCATTCTTCCTTCTTACGGCGGGAAAATGGTCAGCTTTTTTGATAAGGAAGCAGCCTATGAATGGCTGTTTCAGACGTCAGCTTCAGAATTAACGGTACCTCCGTATGGAGCCGATTTTTCCCAATATGATTCAAGTGGGTTTGATGAAATGTTTCCAGGAATCGATCAAGGCCCTCATCCTGCAGACTGGAAAGAGATCCCTGATCATGGGGAAGTATGGGCCCTGCCGTGGAACTGCGAAAAGGCAGGGGAGGGGATTACTCTCGATGTGGAAAGTCCCAAATTTCCTTATACAATAAAAAAGACAGTCACTTTAAAAGGGGCAAGCATCGAAATCGAATATGAAGCCTGGAATAAAAGCGATGAACCTTTTCCTTTTATCTGGACGCCTCATGCCTTGTGGAATTTAAATGATTCAACGAAATTAGAAGTTCCGCAGGGGTTAAATGAAGTTATGAATGTTGAAAAAGGGACACAGCATTTAGGAGAGTGGGGGACGACCCATTCGTATCCGGAAACGCAGTCGCTGAAAACGGGAAAAACGCTTGATTTAGCTGAGCTTGAACCAAAAGAGGATGGTACGGTAGAGAAGTTTTATTTTACGGATCGTCTAAATGAGGGCTGGTGTTCCATCATTCAGGAAGACATCAGCCGTAAACTTACGTATCGTTTTCCGGAAGATAAAGTCCCTTATCTCGGGATCTGGAAAACCCTTGGAGGCTACCGCGGTGAATATAATGTAGGCGTTGAACCGTGTACAGGGGTTTATGATGACGTTTATCTCGCTGAGAAAATCGGCAAGGTTTCACGGATTCCTGCTGGTGGCTCTTACAAGTGGTCGCTAACGTTTTCAATTGGAGGGGTATAAATGACGTACTTAGGTGTAGATTACTACCCGGAACATTGGCCGAAAGAAATAATCGATGAAGATCTTCAGGGCATTAAAGAGCTTGGAGCGAACATCGTAAGGATTGGCGAGTTTGCATGGCACTTAATGGAGCCGGAAGAAGGGCAGTTTGATTTTTCTTATTTTGATCATGTCATTGAAAAAGTGAAAGAGCAGGGACTGAACGTGATGTTCGGTACGCCAACGGCTACTTTTCCAGCCTGGCTTGCTCATAAAGAACCTTCTATTTTATCAGAAGATGAGAACGGGCAGACCCGCGTGTTCGGCGGGCGCCGTCAATATTGCTTTAACTCCGATGTTTACCGGGAATTTGCCGGGAGGATTACGCGTAAGCTGGTCGAGCATTATAGCAGCGAAGAAGCGATTATATCCTGGCAGATCGATAATGAATTTGGCCATGAAGGCAGTGATATGTGCTACTGTGACCAGTGTCACAGCAAGTTCCAGCAATACCTGGCAGAAAAATATTCATCTGTCGCGGCTTTGAATGAGGAATGGGGCACGATTTTCTGGGGGCAGACGTACAATGACTTCTCAGAAATTCCTGTTCCGAAGCCGACTGTGACGACTCACAATCCAAGCCTGAAATTGGAATGGGCCCGTTTTCGTTCGTTTTCGGTGAACAGCTTTACTCATGAAATGACGGAGATCGTCAGGGAAGCAAAAGGCAGTCACCAGGACGTCACCACGAACGTTTCCGGTGGATTTTTCGATAAATGGTTCGACCATGCGGAAAATGTGAAGCCGATGGACTATGTATCGTATGACAACTACCCGGTCTGGGGTGGATTGGAAAAACCGGTCCCGCCGGAAGCGATTGCGATGACACACGACTTTAACCGCGGCCTCAAGGATCAGAACTACTGGATTGTAGAAGAACTGATGGGCGCGCAGGGTCATGATGTCATTGGTTATCTCCCGAGGCCGAATCAGGCGAAGATGTGGTCGTACCAGGCGTTTGCTCATGGCTGTAACAACTTGCTGTATTTCCGCTGGCGCGGCATGACCAAGGGCGCGGAGCAGTTCTGTTACGGGGTAGTGGACCATGATAATGTGTACGGCCGGAAATATAAAGAAGTCCAGTCGTTATTTACGGATATTCAGCAGTATGAGCATGTGCTGGAATCCCGAATTGAATCTGAAGCAGCGGTTTTATATGATTACGATAATATCTGGTCGTGGCGCTCGCAGATTCAAAGTAAAGATTTTGACTTTAATGAAGAGCTGTTGCGGATGTACCGCCCGTTTTATAAGCGGAATATTCCGATTGATGTAATCCCTGCCGATCGGGATTTTTCACAGTATAAAGTAGTCGTGGTACCTGTTATGCAGATGATGGATGAATCGCTGGCAGAGCGTCTGCGTTCGTTTGCGGCTGGCGGAGGCACCGTTCTGTTCTCTTTCCGAACTGGGCTAAAGGGAAAAGACAACAACCTGAGGCTTGGCGAAGTGCTCCCAGGATTGGTGCGCGACCTGACTGGTGTACGTGTGGAAGAAATCGAATCGCTGACGAAAGAGCATGCCGTGGAGCTGAAAGGCGAAGGTGATTTCGCTCAGACGAGTGGCACGGTGTCTGTGTGGAGAGATTTGCTAGTTGCTGAAACAGCGGAGGTTCTTTACCACTATCAGGATCAATTCTATGAAAACTATGCCGCAGTAACGAAGAATGAAGTGGGTAAAGGAAGCGTCTATTATATCGGCGGCGGATTAAACGAAGCTCCTCTTGATCAGATGGCGGAGCAGATTCTTGAAGAACGGCAGATTGATTACATCGATTCTCCTGAAGATGTAGAGGTATATCGACGGGAAGTGGATGGTACTAGCTATCTATTTGTTATGAACCACAGTCCCTATGTGAAGAGCTTCGATGGTAGGCAGCTACAACCTTACGCAAGCGAAATAATAAAAAAGTAACGAAAAGGGAATAAGTTCCACCTCAGGTCATCCAGATTCTGGATGACCTGAGGTGGAA
>NZ_JBAPTY010000184.1:0-4423 GCF_049282395.1 Halobacillus sp.
ATTAGCCACGTGATGGTCTCTTTATCAGAGGATGGAGACGCTCCAGAAAGTCTTAAAGAAAAGAACAGTCGCGGTGTAGCGCTGAAGTCTTTAGGTTTAACCGCAGGAGGACTGGCTGTATCGATCGTCTTTTCCTATCTTTTGCCGGATACGATGTATGAGTATGTCACGACAGCTGCAGGCGTGATGCTTATATTGAACTGGGCCATAATCCTTGCTTCTCACATCAAGCTGCATCCCACTTATGACAAACGTAATGAGCGCTTCAAAGCTTTTGGCTATCCATACACGTCTTATCTAGGGATTGGATTCATTCTCTTAACCATTTCCGGCGCCTGGTTTCATGGGAATGAAAGAATTGGTTTATTCGTCAGTCTCGGTTTAATCCTGCTGATCTTTCTTTGTTATAAAATCATATTCCGGGCAGAAAAGTAAGTCTCTCTCTGCCCTTTCGGAGATAGAAAAAGCCAGCTAAATTAGCTGGCTTTTCTTGAGAGGAACACACTCAATTTATATAACGATATTCCATCAAACTGTTCAGAATATAAATTTCCTGCAGTAATTCCTCTCCCACATTGGTTTCAAGAACCTTTTTCCTCTCCAGTTCTTTATCCACCAACCTTTTTACCGATAAGACATCCGTTCCATTTCGCAGCACTTCTTCTTTTGAATTGAAGTGTTTGTGGGCAACCAGCTGCATGCCGTAGGAGTTAAATAATAACGTGTATCCGGCTATGCCTGTTTTGGATTGATAAGCCTTGGAAAATCCTCCGTCGATAACAATCATCTTTCCGTTGGCTTTAATTGGATTTTCTCCATCTATTTCTTTAACCGGTGTGTGGCCGTTGATAATATGCCCCTGGTCAGGATTAAGTCCGAAGTCCGTTAAGATTGCCCGGCAGGTTTCCTCATCTTCCCGCAAATGATAATAAGGGTTTTTTCTTTCTTTATGGACTTTCTTATCTTTAATGAAGTACCTTTCGAACGTGGTCATCTCCCGTTTCCCGAAAAGAGAAGAATATTCACCTGTCCATAGATACCAGGACATGTCCGTTGCAAGATCGTCGGTCTTTTCAGGATGGGCAAAAGCGTAACGTAGATAGTGCTCAAAAACATCAAGTAATTCTCTTCCGCCATAGGTTCGATTTTCGATCGTCATTTTTTCCATATTTCCATTTTCATCCAGTGGAATGCATCCATGAATTAATAAGTTCCCGTTATATTTTAGATAAAGACTGCCTTTTTTCATGAAAAAGTTCATGTGTCTGGCCAGCTTTTCTGAATGCTGGACAGAGAATAATAGTTTCTCCATTACTTGCTCTTCTTCCTCTAGAAGCTGTTCAGGATGCTCGGGATCGACCGTTGCAAAGCAGGTATCTTCAAGGGGATAGGTTTCCCCGTCGATGGTGATTTCGTTCCTGTCGTAATCTACTTTCTCAAGAAGCAGTCGATCTTCCATATTGAAATGGGAGCGTCTTTTGATAATAGGGCTTTCCAGTTTGAACTGAATCATGGCAATGGCCTGGTGGATCTTCGTGATTTGCAACCTTTCATGATCAGATGGTTCTTCACCTGGATTGATCTTAGGACGGAAGGCAGGATTGTCATCATAATATTTCTCTGCCAGATTAAGAAGGGGTCTAAGATTAATTCCATACACATCTTCGATAATCTCTAAATTGTTGTAGCGTGCGCAGATTCGAATGATATTAGCGAGACAGACCTTTGAGCCTGCATAGGCTGCAATCCAGAGGACATCGTGATTCCCCCACTGAATGTCAATCGAGTGATAATTAATGAGGGTTTCCATGATTTTGTCAGGTTCGGGACCCCGATCATACACATCCCCCACGACATGAAGATGGTCCACTACCAGCTGCTGGGTGGTATAAGCGAGACCGATAATGAGCTTATCCGACTGGCCGAGGGAGATAATCTGTTGAAGAATCTTAGAATAATACCGCTCCTTATTGGTGAATTCATCTGTTTTGTAAAGCAGCTCTTCAATAACGTACGCAAATTGGCTGGGCAAGGCTTTCCGAAGTTTGGATCGAGTATATTTGGAGGAAGCATATGAGACAAGCTTCATCATACGTTCGATGATTTGAGCATACCAATGGTTTAATTCTTTTTCATTGTCAAAGCTGTTTTTGATCAGCTTGATCTTTTCTTCAGGGTAATAGACTAGCGTCGCGAACTCATTCATTTCTTTTTCGGATAACTCGTCGGCAAATAGATCGGTGATTTTCTCTTTTACTTTTCCTGAACCATTTCTTAATACATGTTGAAAGGCTTGATACTCCCCGTGCAAATCGCTGACAAAATGCTCAGTGCCTTTGGGCAGATTAAGTATAGCTTTAAGATTAATAATTTCAGTGACTACTTTTTCTTCACTATCATATTTTTGAGCGAGTAAGTCCAGGTATTTTGTATTCAACGTTTTGTATCCCCTTTCAAAATTCATCACTATACATCTATTTGCTGTTTAAACAACAAGAAAAACTAATTTTGAAATGCTTATTTATAAGCTGATATTTATCTAAATCGTAACATATTTTTCAATTTTTTAGAGGTTAAATTTCCAATAAACGACTGTTTTCATCATAAAAAACACCACCTATTTCAACGCAAATAAGTGGTGTTTCTGTTTTTTATTTCATGATTACAAATATTTCATAGTCAATTCCATTACTTCCTCGATATTACGCTTGTTTTTACTATAGCTTGAGGAAGAAACGATCTTATTCTTTTCATTGAAGTATTCTCCGGTTACTTCTTTCACCTCAGGAGAAAGCGCTAAATACGTGTATGTTTCGGCCATCTCTTCCGGCGAAATGGAAAAGCGGCTTTTCATGGAATATAAAACCTTCATGAACTTTGATAAATCCGGATATCTGCTTATATCAACCTTCACGTTCGTAACCCTCACACCATTGACGGTCACGCTGGTGTCTTTTAAATGCTCTGCCAGCCAGTACGTGTACATCACCTGTGCCAGCTTGGACTGATAGTAGGCTTTCGCTACACGATACCCTCCCGTTTTAAATTCAGGATCCTTCACATTCACTTTTAAATAAGGATGCAGCATTAACCCTTGGGAGGCGATTGTTATAACTCTCCCCTGTTCACTTTGTTCTAGTTCGTTGGTCAGAAGGCTGGTTAACAATACAGGACCAATATGATTGGTTGCCCAAACGGTTTCGATCCCATCCTCAGAATATTCAGGGGTCTTCCTGGTAATATCAAAATCAGCTGCGTTATGGATAAGAACATCGAGTTTACTATGTGTCGATTTGAAAAATTCCGCTGCCTGACGGATGGACGCCTGGGAGCTCATATCTAACCCCAGCAGTTGAACTTGATCGTGATCACTTGAGCTCCTTATATCTTGTAAAGCGGCTCTGCCTCTTTCTTCACTTCTGCATGCGATCATCACTTTCATTCCGCTTTGCGCCAGTTGAATGGCAGCCGCTTTTCCAATTCCTGAATTTCCACCTGTAATCAAACAAACTTTATTGTCCAATTCAAGCCACCTTCTTTAGTTTTTTTCTACTTCGAAATAATTGGGGACCTTTTTATGAAGACTTACGATCCAACGTGGGCATACGGGTGCGGCTTTTTGTTGTGCTTTCCCCTTTTACCCGCTTCAATGTCGCGACAATTAGAAAGCTCACAATCACTAATAACAGCCAGGAACTTACCTTCCCTAAGTGAACAAGGCTCCAGGCGTCACGCTGGTAAGGATATTCCCAGGCACCAAAATAGGTGGCGATATTCTCCGCGACCCATATAAAAAATCCGATCAGCACAAAGGAAAGAGCCAGCGGCATTCTGTAACGTGTTCCATTTACTTCATAAATCACCCATGCTTGCCAGAAGACAAATATAACAAGACCAGATAACCACCAGCGTACGTCTATCCAGTAATGATGGGTGAAAAAATTCAAGTAGATCGCAGCTGCCAGAGGGACAACGACCAAAGAAGACGGCCACTTAACAAGTCGAACATGCAGCCTCCTCCAGGCCTGACAAAGATAACTGGCCACACTCGCGTACATAAATCCGCTGTACAAAGGTACGCCAAAGACCTTGGAATACGCTTCTTCTGGATAGGACCAGGACCCCATATGTACCTTAAATAGTTCTAGAGCGAGACCAATCACGTGGAACAAGGTAATGACTTTAAGTTCATCCCGTGTTTCAAGGCCGGATCGGAGCATCGCCCACTGCATGAACAAACAGATCATAAGCAGCCAGTCATACCGGGGCAGAATGGGAAGGGGCACAATTTGAGTAATCGCCAGAGAGGCAAAAATGACGACGGGAAACAAACAGGAGAGAGCCTGCTGCCAGCCGAAAAAAACGAGTTGTTTCAAAGCTCTCATGAACGCCACCTCCCGCTGCCGTCCTGCCTACCCCTCAT
>NZ_JBAPTY010000185.1:0-16838 GCF_049282395.1 Halobacillus sp.
GGTCATAGTCTTGGAGAAGCGCATTTGTATTTCGGATGCAGACACCCGGAAAAGGACTTCTTATATAAGAACGAGCTGGAAAATGCAGTAGATAAAGGACTTATTACCCTTCATACTGCTTTTTCAAGAATAGAAGGAAAAGGGAAAGTTTACGTTCAGGATCGACTAGGGGAAGACGCATCTACCGTTCTTTCGCTGCTGGAAAGCGGAGGCTGCTTATACATTTGTGGTGATGGAAGTAATATGGCTCCCGCGGTCATAGAAAAAATTATAAAAAGTTACCAACACAAACACGATACGACTTATGAAAATGCAGTTGAATGGATAGAGAATCTTGAATTAGAAGGACGTCTTGCTAAAGATGTCTGGGCTGGTGCTTAATAAAAAACTCCCCCCACAGGGCAGCTAGCTGCCGGTGGGGGTTTTTTAAATAGGGTCTTTTAAATAACCCTGTTACTTGTTACGAATAAGACCCCGTTTGTGTAAGATTCAGTTTCGAGACTTTGGTGAGAGAATTAGGTCCTGCGGGGGAGGATTCGCTTTTTTTCAGTCCGTTGATGAACGGCTTATGTCTCGAATGTCTGGGTGATGCAACAAGACGAGTTGGTTCCCCCCGATAATAAACCATTCTCCTTATAACATTGAACAAAATCCTTTAACGGGGCCTTTAAATAAAATGATGAGGTTGCTGACTTGCTTATCTTAAGTAAGAACTAGTATTACAGAAAAAAGTTGCTTCATTATATAACTGGAGAAGCTCTTACGTGTAAGCGAGGGCCGCGCAGGGTATAACTAACCATAGATTATGTGGAAGAGGTGATTGGGTGTTTTATTCAGTGACGTTACAAAAAATCATCTTTTTAACCGGGATCGGAGTAATTATTGGAGCCATAGTCGGTTTCACTTCCGTGCTCGGGTTTGATTTGGATGGATCTGTTTTTGTTTTATCCATGTTTTTGAGTATTCTCAGCGTGTATGCAACAGCTATGTACGCAGAGCTCTATCATATCAGGGAAGCAATTAATAAACAGAGAAAAGAGAAGTAATAATGAAAAAGGCCGGTGCTTTTGCACCGGTCTTTCTTAATCTATAAAGCTCCAAATTAAAAGTGCTGAATATACCACAACAATTATGATCATAAGGATATAACTTTGTTTGTTCAGCGATTTAAAGATAATATAGAATGTAAGGAGAACAACCGCTATAATAAAGGTAGCATATAATATTTCCATTCGCTGTATTCATCTCCTTAGAAGTCAAAGAACTCTTTGAAGATAGAGTGCAGGGTATTTTATAGTCTGTTTTATCTATCATAAATTTAGTTTCTTAATCTTTCAAGCAGTTCGCAGAGAGTGTTCAACCGTTTAAGCGGGTTGGATTATGGGAAATGCTAGAGGGTAGCAGCTATGAAAAAGAAGAGGGGGAAATAGATGGCTATGAAGAAGCTTTATACCGGAAATAGTTCGGATACATGAGTACATTCGAAGCCATTTTTTTGCTGATAACTGCCCTGTGGGTCGGTGAATTCATTCTGTTCCGCAATCGTGGTTCTTCTAAAACTGAACATCTGGAACGCCAATCGTTCCCCCTTATCCTTATTGCCGTTATTTTGGCAGTAGCTTTATCACTCGTGATGCGCGAATGGAAAATAGGTGTAATTGCCTCTGAAACCCTGTGGTGGTTTGGTTTACTTCTTTTTACAGGTGGAGTTACTTTACGCTACTGGGGAATTATTCATTTAAACGAGCAGTTTACCAGGGACGTGTCTGTAAAGAAAGGTGATCGTCTAGTAAGCAGTGGACCTTATCGGAAATTACGGCATCCTTTATATACAGGACTGTTCTTTATCATCGTTGGTTTTTGTCTGGGAGTGGGGAATTTGTGGACAGCTATTCTTTGTGGTGGATTGCTGGCAGCCGCTTTACTACATAGAATTCGCATTGAAGAAGCCATGTTAACGCAAGCTCATGGAGAGATGTATCGAAGCTGGTGTCAAACAAGATATCGTTTGATTCCGTTTGTTTATTAAACGTGGAGGTGGAAGTGTTGAAACAGAAAACAGCGATTGTCGTAGGTGCAGGACTTGGTGGTATGTCTACTGCGATCCGTTTAAGCGGGGACGGATATAAGGTAAAATTAATTGAAAAGAACAGCAACCTTGGTGGTAAGTTAAATCGAAGAGAAGGAAAAGGCTTTACTTTCGATACGGGGCCTTCCATTTTAACCATGCCGTGGGTATTAGAGCAGTTATTTGAGAGCGTACACCGTAAGCTTGAGGATTACATAACGGTGGAGCGTGTGGAACCGCAATGGAGAACTTTTTTCGAAGACGGTACGCAGCTTGACGTAACAAGTGATCTGCCAAGCATGCTTGAGGAAATGGCAAAAGTTACGGATCGCCCGAACCGTAAGCTTACGGACTTTCTTTCTTATACACAGGATATGTATGAGTTATGTATGAAGAGTTTCTATAAGTATAGTATTCAGGACTTAAAAGATTTGAAAAGCCATCATAAGCTGAGTGAGCTTTTGAAAATGGATCCATTGAATACAGTAGCCAAGTCGACGCATAAGCATTTTGATAATAAATATTTGGAGCAGTTATTCAATTTCTTTGTGATGTATGTAGGTTCCAATCCCTACTCTTCTCCTGCCATTTTAAATCAGCTGGTCTATGTGCAACTGGGATTAGGCATTCACTACGTTAAGGGAGGAATGTATCAAATCGCAGAAGCCATGGGTCGATTGATGGATGAACTTCGCGTAGATATTCACCTGAACACTCCTGTTCAGCGCCTGGTGGTAGAAGGTGAGACAGTAGTCGGAGTTGAAACGGAAGAGGGAGTCATTCATGAAGCTGATGTAGTCGTATCAAACCTTGAGGCAATTCCTGCTTATCGCCGCCTGGCTCCGCAGACATCCAAAGTGAAAAAAGAAACAAAAACGCTTCAGAAGAAGTTTGATCCAACGGTATCAGGGCTTGTCCTGCTTCTTGGAACTGATAAGAAATTCGACGAATTAAAGCACCATAATTTCTTCTTTTCCGAAGATCCTGAAAAAGAGTTTAAACAGATATTTGATCAGGGCAAACCAGCAGATGATCCGACTATTTATATTGGAATTTCTGCAAGGTCCGATGAAACTCAGGCACCGGCGGGTAAAGACAACTTATTTGTATTAACCCATGTTCCGCCGCTGACTGATGGAAAACGTAAGCCGATTGACTGGGATAAGTATAGGGAAAGAGTCATAGAGAAGCTTGAAAGAATGGGACTCACAGGTCTAAGTGATTCTATTGAATTTGAATATCGCTTTACTCCGGAGGATTTAGAATCCTTATACGGACCTAATGGCGGATCTATTTACGGAATTGCTGCTGATCGGAAATCAAATGGCGGATTCAAAATTCCATCCAGAAGTCAGGTGTATGACGGACTATACTTCGCCGGAGGCTCTACTCACCCTGGAGGAGGCGTTCCGATGGTTACACTTTCAGGGCAGCTGACAGCCGACTTAATTAAAGAAGATGAAAAAAACGCAGTAAAACAATAATACGATATAAAAGCACACCAAGGCCGGCATTTTGCTGGCCTTTTTTTTACTGTTTAAGAACGGTAAGGAGAGGGAAAGGTGACAAAATGTTGCTGAAATAATTTATAAATGGAATGAATAGATGAAGGAGTTAATCGAATGAGTAATTGGTTAGTATTCGTATTATTTATCCTGTCAGGGATAAGTACATTTTTTATAGCCTCAAGACTCTCTGTATTTGGAGACGCTGTTAAAGAAAAAAGCCGGGCATCATCAACATTTATGGGAGCTATCATTGGAATAGCTATATCATTGCCTGAACTGACATCGAGTGTGACGGCTATTATTATTGACAGTCCTGATCTGGCTGTTGGAAATCTGATAGGAAGTAACCTTTTTAATATTATGGGGCTTGCTATCTTTGATATTGTTTACAGACGCTATCAAATTTTAACCCATGCTACCGTAGAAAGTAAGCTGTATGGCTGGCTGGTCATTCTTATGACGTTGATTGTCATGCTTGGATTGACTTTATCTTTACCATCGCAGATTTTTCATATCAGCTATACAGCAATAGCGACTATTTTAATCTATTTTATAGGATCAAAATTAATAAATGACCGGACAGAATATAAAGGCAGAAAAGTAAAGAGAGAGGACAAGAATAAAAAATACTCCGAATACACCTATAAGCAGGTATTATTCCATTTTATTGTGTCCGCTGTATTAATCATGATTATTGGGAGTGTTCTGACAATCACGGCGGAAAGGATTTCTTCTATTACAGGAATTGGTGCTTCTTTCATTGGAGCCTTTCTTGTTGCCATCAGCACATCGCTGCCTGATGCAGTCAGTGTAGGAACGGCTCTTAAGCTGAGAAATTTTAATTTAGGAATTAGTTCACTTCTTGGCAGTAATGCCTTTAATTTAATGATTCTAGCAATAACGGATCTCATGTACTTTAGAGGAAATCTTCTTCAAGGTTCAAGTCCTGCCAATATACTTACAGGAGCAGCATCGATTATATTTATCCTGTTGATTATCTTTAGTATTTCCAGGAGGAAAGCAAAAGCCTGGAACTATTTATGGCCTTCCTTCCTCATAATAGCAAGTTATTTTGTTACGACTTACTTTGTCTTTCAGATTAAATAAAAAAAGCGGCTGAGGAGCCGCTGTAAGCTGATCGAGGAACTTTAAAGTTCTTCGATTAGTTTTTTTTAGGTTTTTTCGGAAACTCTTTTACCTTTTTGGTTATGGCTGCTAAAAGGCAGCCGCCAATTCCAGTCACCTAAAAGCTTCATTAAACTAGGAACGAGTAGCAAACGTATAACGGTTGCATCTATAAATATAGCGATAGCAATACCTATTCCAATCTGCTTAACCGGGACGACACCGGTAAAAGCAAAAGCTCCTGTAATGACAATCATAATAAGAGCCGCAGAGGTAATGATTTTACTAGTGTTAGCAAGTCCCTCTATCGTTGATTTTGTATTATCACCTGTCTCCAGATAAAACTCGTGAATTCTTGAGATCAGAAACACTTCGTAATCCATACTTAAACCAAAAACAAGACTGAAAACAATAACGGGTAATATAAGGGCAATATCCGCTTCGTTCAAACCGAAGTGCCCCCCTTGAAAGAGCCATACAAGAATTCCGAAGGTTGAGGTAAGTCCAATCACATTCATCAGGATCGCTTTTAAAGGAATAATAATGGAACGAAATGCGATCATCAAGATGATGAACGTAGAAACGATAATGATTGCCAAAGTCAATCCGATCTTGTCGGAAATCTCCGTATAAATCTCCTGATTGAATTTTGGCTGGCCCCCAAACATCATGGAAACTTCCCATTCATCGTTCGACCAGTCCGTCATGAGCTCTTGAGCTTCGGAAGAGTTGGCTGCTACATTTAATTGAACAGGGATCATTAGCTGATCGCCTGAAAGGAACTGCTCTATCGCAGGGTCCAGCTGTTGTCGTGATGCAGACTGTTCCAAAGCGGATGATAGTTGTTCAGGGGAATTTATCTCGCTTGTGGTGTACAGGGTATCAACACCCGCTACAATCTCTGGTTCTGACAATTTTTCCTGAAGGTCTTTCATCTGTTTTAACCCATCTTCACCCAGCCATTTACCTTCTCGTTCAGCAATGATGTAAGCGGTGCTCTCTTCAGAGCCCATAAATGTTTCGTCAATGGTTTCAAAAGCTGCTCGAGAATCATAACTTTCTGGTAAGGCGTTAATCGTCGGGATAGATAAATTCATATTTGTTACAGGGATAACACCAATTATTAAAATCACTAAAGCAGAGAGAGAAATCAAGGCGGGATGCTTCATTACACCACGCGCAAATTTTCTCCATCTTGGTGTTGTATCCTTCTGGAAGGGGATTAATCTCCATTTGTTCACGTTTGCACCAAATACGTAAAGTAACGAAGGTAGAAGCGTTAAGGAGCACAGTACTGCCGCTACAATAACCACAGATCCTCCGATGGCAATATTCATAAAGATATCTACATCTATTACACTCATGGCTGCAAGACCGATGAACACACAGACAGCTGAGAAAATGATGGATCGTCCCGCTGTTTCGATCGTAGTCTTCAAGGCTTCGGCTTTTTCCTGCTTCAATAGTTCTTCACGATAACGGTTAATAAATAAAAGAGCAAAATCAATGCTGAGGGCCAGGCCGATCATAGGTGCAATATTCAAAATGAAAATGGACAACTGAGAATCCTGACCAATAAGGGCCAGAATGCCAAAGCCGACTACAATGGTGATTCCTCCGATGATTAATGGAAGAATAGAAGCAAGAGCTGTTCCAAAAGCGAGAATTAAGATGATTAGGGCTACCGGAAGCCCGATCAACTCCGCACGTTTTAGATCCTCCTGGCTCGCTTTATTAATATCTTCAGATATCACAGGGGATCCAGTTAGAGAAACCCCTTCTACCTCTCCGGTTATTTCTTCTACCTGTTGAATAGCTTCTTTCATATCTTCCGGCTCTTCTGAAAAATGGATAGAAGCATAAGCAGTCTTGTCATTCTGCATGGACTCATCATCAAGCGGTGACTGAATACGGGAGGCAATATCTAAATCCTTTATATCTTCTAATACGGAAGTGATGGTATCCTCTGATTTATTTTCAAATAAAAGTAGAAATGTCGATTCAGGAAAATCAAAGTCTTCATTTAATTTTTCTTCTACCTGTTCATATTCCCCATCTGTGCGAAACCCGTCGCCTTCTAATAAAGAAGGTAATTGAATAGCGAAATAACCCATAACTAAGGTTATCATGATCCAAAAAGCGAGCAGCCACTTGTGGGATCTTACGATAAAGGAGGAAATTTTACGCATGATCATCGATCTCCTTCAATGATTTTCTAGGATAATGGTCTCCTACAAATAATACTCCTTTTAACGGGGGTTGAAAACTAAAAACTTCCAGTGTGTAGGACATACATTTCCGTGGAATATAGGTATCAATGAGAAAAAAGGAAGGGACAGGTGTCATTCATGCAATTTCCGGAAGAATTAATTAAGGAAGCAAAAATAAGAATAGCAGGATTAGATGTTGAAGGTTTTGTCCTGGGGCAGGGAGATGAATTCGGTAAAATTATGATTGTCGGTGAGGCTCCAGGAGAAAATGAAGCCGTAAAAGGAGAACCTTTTATAGGCAGAGCGGGGGATGAACTGGATAAACAGTTAAATTATATAGGTTTAGAAAGAAAAGACGTTTATATTACAAGTGCAGTGAGAAGCCGCCCTTACAAATGGGTGAAGACTACCAAAAAAGGGTCAGGGGGACAAAGGAAAGCAAACCGGAAACCAAATCAAAAGGAGATTCTGGCTCATGCTCCTCTCTTGGATTACCAAATTGAGAAGATGGATCCTGAAGTGATCATTGCCCTTGGAGGTGTAGCATATGAACGATTGATGGGAAGAAAGGACAAAATCAGTGAACTGGCAGGGAAAGTAATTCGAACCCCGGTCATGCGGCTTGATCGTGAGAAGGAAAAATACGTGGAAACTGAAAAAAACTATCTTATTATCCCGCTCTATCATCCAGCCGCTGTTTTTTATAATCCTAAAATTAAAGAGGATATTTATGCATCACTGGATGAAATGAAAAATAACCTTAACTTATAAGGAGGATGTGCTTAAGGTTTTTAGAAATTTTAAATTGAGTAGAGAGGAAGAAGTGCATAGTGAGCGCCTCGTTTTTCTGTAGTAGAGCTAACCTTTCTGGGGCGGGGTTTGATAAAATATAGAAAAGAGGATGAAATGACCGTCCTATGATAGGGGGAGGAAATCTTGTGAAATATCCCGGAAGTTGGAATGCCCTGGCTGGAGCATTTTTATTTCTAATCTGGGTAATCTTTTTTCAAGGAAGCGGTATTGAGCTGGTCTTAGGTTTTGCATTTCTTGTACTTGTCCCCTTGTTACTGGAAGAAGCCGTTCAGAGTGCAGAGGGGAGCCGCCCGGAAAAATGGCTGTGGAGCGTGATGAGCTGCTCTTTACCTTTTTCAGCTGCAGGTATGATCGCCATTTCCCTGCCGTCAGGAAATGAAGCAGGGTGGTGGCCGTCTGGTTTTTTTATACACTTCTCATCGCTTTTGGGGGTTTCATGAGGTTGTTGGGAAGAGGGTTCGGACCTGTCGAAGAAACTGTCATTGATATTGGTTTGATTTACATAGCGGTTGGAGGAGGTTGGCTGGTATGTTCCAGTGCAGGATGGCCTGGTATCTTTCCATATTCAGAGACGATTCTTCAGCTCACCGTTGTTCACTATCATTATGCGGCTTTCGTGGTACCGCTGGTGACAGGTTTCTTTGGACGTTACCGTGCAGAATGTAACAGAATTAGAAAGAATTTTATGGTTACCCCGTACTTGTGGTTAGCAGCCGGAGTGATGGCGGGTCCTTTAATTACTGGTCCTGGTTTAAGTTTGGTGGCTCCTTTTACATCAATTACAGCAGGGGTTTATTTCCTTGTTCTGGTCTGGCTTTGTTTATGGTGGTTTTGGCTCTCTGTTTATTTTAAATTGTGGATTGGGATGGCTTTGCGTTCAGCATCTCTCCTTCTTTTAGGAACTATGTTGATTGCTTTATTCACTAGTTTGAACATCTGGTTAGAAGCTTATTGGCAGCAGTTGAATACAATCGTTGGCTATCACGGCCTGTGGATAGCGTCCGTTTTTTCCGTTTTATCTGCTTTGGCATGGCGCGGCGTTCATGCTCCAAAAAGGCATGCCTACACCGTTTTTCCTATTAGTCATATACGTGCTGAACGAGGTAGTATTAATCCTAAAATAAATTATAAACCTTGGGCAGCTTCTCATGAATATGTGACAGGACTTGTTCATGACTGGAGTCCTTTTAACAGTCGTCATTTTCATTCGGAATACATTGATGCACTGGTGAAAAGGTGGTTCCTACATACCGGTGACTTTCATGTTCAAGCATCTATTCAATGGGCAAGAGGATTTCGAACAATAGCCGGCCGGATAAGCCAATGGGGACTTCCGCCATCTGGATGTGTGGCACTTCAAGGAGAAGCTATATCTATTTCTGACTATAAAGATGGTCGAAACTTGGTGAGAGCGTGGATAACACGTAATAAACAAACAAAGGAACCGCTAAATACAGCTTTATATTCTTTTCATGAACATGCAGGTGAAACCTATTTTAATATAGGTTTCCCTGTACCGCGTGCAGTTCTGACGGTTATTGGACGGCTTGAGACAGATGGAAAAGGCGGGCTGCTTTTAGAAACCATGCGGCGTGAAGATGGCCGGGGAGATGAAGGAATCTACTTTACACTAGGGGAGTGGACGATGAGGCTTCCAGTACGAGGGATGTTTCACGTGAAAAAAGCGAAGACAGAAGGAGACTTGCTCGGGGATCTTTACTTGCGTCTTGGTTATATTAATCTTTTGCATATAGAATATCAGATGAAAGAAAGACGAGCCGGATAATACACCATAATACTGAGGGACCAATAGAAATAATAGATCGTTGCTTTTTTGCTTTCGGCTTACGCGGAGTGTGCTATAATAAAAGCAAATCAGGCCACAGCTGCGACTGTGACCTGATTGGATACCGTTCGTTTCTTTTCGGTTGAGGACCCTTTCACTTATGTGAAAGGGTCTATTTATTATTGTTCATTTTTATGATCAGCGCCAGGAGTGTAATGATAAATGTCCCGAACGCCAACATAACCATAAGCGCCTCATATGTGCTCATAACTGGCATCACTCCTTTTCTATCGCCACCTAACCCAATCCTTAAAGAACGGTATCTATATATAAGGATACCATATTTTTAATATAAACAAGAACATTTGTTCGCATTTAATGCAAAAATAGCCAGAACGTACCATATTTAACCACCTCAGGTCATCCATAATCTGGATGACCTGAGGTGGTTTATTTTTCCTTTTTTAGTTTTAAAGTTCGTCGAAGCCATTGGTTTCGGATACTTTAGTATACTGTCTGGATTTCTGTTCGAAGAAATCTGATTTGCCTTCGTCGACTTCCTGATAAGCTTTAATCCACTTTAAAGGATTTTCCTTATACTCAGGAAAAGGCTTTTCCGCCCCCAGTAAGCGGCATCGTTTATTGGCCATGAATCGAATATAATCTTCCAGGTCGCCGATCGGAATGCCAGGGAAGCGGTCTCCTATAATATGATGTGCCCATTTGATTTCAAGTTCCACCGCCTCTTGGAATGTATCTGTGACAAACTGACGGTGCTTTTTTTCGTCCAGCTGCGAGTTTTCACTTAATGTTTCATTAAATATCCGGCCAAACAGGCTTACATGAATCTGTTCATCTCTATTTATATAGTTGATCATAGTGCTGGTCGATACCATCTTATTGTTGCGTGCCAGATTATAGAAGAAAGCGAATCCTGCATAAAAGAATAAGCCTTCCAGGACAACATCGTAAACGATAGACTTTAAAAAGGTTTCTACAGAGGGATCATTCGCAAAAGCCTGATACCCATCTGTAATGAACTGGTTTCTCTCAATAAGGACATCATCGTGCTTCCAGTATTCGAAAATCTCTTCCTGTTCATCCTGATCCACAAGAGTCGATAATACATATGAATAGGATTGATTGTGTACCACTTCCTGGAAAGCTAATACTTGCATGAGCGCAGATAAACTCGAGTCAGTTAAATAATCGGCTATCTTTCCGGAGTAGTCCGTTTGAATAGAGTCCAAAAAGGCAAGAAGTCCAATGATTTTTTTGAACGTTGCCTGCTCCTGATCTGACAGGGTGCCCCATTGTTTTAAGTCATTGCTCATATTAATTTCATTGGGAATCCAAAAATTAGCCAGCATATTTTTATACATAGGATACGCCCAGGAATAGCGGGTGTCATCCCAGTTAAGTACGTTAGAGCTTCTGCCGTTAATAATGCCTGTAGAAGAATTAGGGGCATGGTGGTCAACTAGTTTTCGTTTTTGAATGGTTTCATTCATATGTTTGTCCTCCTTTTATGAAGAGCAGCTTTCGCATTCGTCGTATCCACCCTGACTTGAAGTGGATCTCGTGTAATAGGTGGTTTTTAAACCTGATTTCCACGCGTGGATATGCAGATCTAATAGTTCTTTAGCATGTATAGAATTTCGAACATATAAGTTAAATGAAATGGATTGATCAATATATTTTTGCCGTACGGCATTTTGCTGTATGCTTGTATGCTGGTCTATATCGTAAGCCGATTTATAATACCAGAACGTTTCCGGGCTGAGATCCGGGGCTGTTACCGGGATTTTATAATCCTTCTTTTCTTCTGAATAAAAACGTTTAAAGATTGGATCGATGCTCGCTGTACTTCCGGCAATCAGAGAAGTACTGGAATTAGGAGCGACGGCCATTAAATATCCATTCCGTATTCCATCTCTCTGAACCTTATCTTTTAAGGCATTCCAGTTCCAATCCTCATTTTGATCAAACGCCCGTTTAACAAAGAATTCTCCTGTAGACCAGTCAGATCCTTCAAATAAGGGATAACTCCCTTTCTCGGCTGCTAATTCGCTGCTGGCTTCAATGGTGTAATAGGCAATTGCCTGGTACACTTCTTCCGCATACTTCAAGGCTTGTTCAGATTCCCATGCTATTTTCTTTTGAGCAAGCAAGTGGGCCCAGCCAAAGGTGCCAAGACCAATGCCTCGGTAAGACTGATTTGTCATTTGAGCCTGCAGAACCGGGATGGTATTTTCATCAATCACGTTATCCAGCATTCTTACCTGAATGGATACTAGACGCTTTAAAACCCCTTCAGGTACGGCGCGGCCGAGATTAACACTAGAGAGATTACATACTACAAAATCCCCCGGATTTTTAACCGTTATAATTTTTCCTTCTTCTAAATATTGTTCTTCCTGAAGGGTTGGGCTCTGGTTCTGAGTAATTTCGGTACATAGGTTGCTGCAATAGATCATCCCTGCGTGACGGTTCGGATTCATTCGGTTTACTTCATCGCGGTAGAACATGTAAGGTGTGCCTGTTTCTAGCTGTCCTACCATAATCCTTTTCATAACGTCTATGGCAGCTACTTTTTCTTTCGATAGTTCCGGATGATTTACACATGCTTCGTATCTATCGCGGAAGGTTCCTCTGCCGCGCTCTTCATCATAAGCATCTTCCAATGAAAAGCCCATAACGTCACGAACTTCATGAGGATCGAATAAATACCAGTCTTCACGATTTTCTACAGCTTCCATAAACACATCTGGTATTGATACGCCGGTAAATAAATCATGGGTGCGCTGACGTTCGTCACCGTTGTTCAAACGGCTGTCAAGAAAAGGGAAAATGTCCTTATGCCATATATCCAGATACACGGCTATCGCTCCTTGACGCTGCCCGAGCTGATCTACACTGACTGCCGTATTATTCAACTGCTTCATCCAAGGTATAACGCCTGAAGAAACCCCTTTAAATCCTCGAATGTCACTTCCACGGCTTCTGATTTTGCCGAGATAAACGCCAATTCCTCCGCCGTGTTTACTCAAATTCGCTATGTCTGTATTGCTGTCATAAATGGACTGAAGACTGTCGTCTACCGTTTCTATAAAACAAGAACTTAACTGGCCATATCTTTTTCCTGCGTTAGCTAGAGTAGGGGTAGCGACGGTCATGTATAGATGACTTAAAGCCCAATAGGCTTCTTTTATAAGTCCCATCCGTACTGACTTTTTCTCCTGAGCCATGATTACCATCGAAATGATCATAAACCGTTCTTGCGGAAGTTCATATATGTCTTTGGACTTGGAACGTGCTAAGTATCGATCGCTTAAAGTTTTAAGACCAATATAAGTAAATAAGCGATCACGTTCAGGGGCAAGGATAGCTTCAAGTTGATTTATTTCCTCTTTGGAATAATCAGCAAGTAAGGATTTTGAATAGACTTCTTCATTCGTTAAAATCTCGATTAATGAATAAAATCCTTTATAGGCGCTCTCCTCCCTGCGGTTGTAAGCGGAATTTTTGTACATTTGTTCCAAGTGAATGCTGCTCGCGGCAAAGGTCCAATCAGGAGCTGACTCGTCCATTTCAGCCAAACACTCAAGTATTAACGCTTTGGATTTCTCTTCATCACTCATCTGACCTAGTCCAAGGCCCGGAACTTTTTTCAGGATTCGTCCCACATCCAACTGGGGAAATTCTTTTTGAATGTCAACTAGCTTCTGCTCCCATTCTGTTTGCATAGATTGAACGCTCATGTATTCGTACTCCTTTTTATTCCTAAGTAATTTCAGACATAAAAAAATCCGCTCACTTATTGAGCGGATGAAACCATAGAACGAGGCAAATAAACCATATGAAGACCTCATTCTATCGCTTCATCTTCTCAATCCCCGAAGAAGTTGAAACTTCAGCGAATAAAGACAGGTCTCCTGACTTACGTTCGATTCTACTATGGTCCTTCCCGTACCTGGGCACAGTGGATGATCCATTTCGCGAACGCTAACAGTTGCGGGGGCAGTTCCGGCTTTCTCCGGATTCCCTATTAAGCCTGATGGCATCTTTGATTCGCAAATACTATATATAGTGTTTTGTAGTAATTTTATTAGCTTATATTGTGTTTGTATCATAACCAAGATAAAAGGAATGTGCAAATGATTTGATAGTAAACTCCCTCTTCAAAACCCATATTATTCCACGAGGAAGCTTCCAGGACGCTCTTTTTCATCTCAAAAAATTTTCCAAAAATCAATTGCTTTATTATAATAAAGGTAATGAACACTCTATGGTGAACTATACAATAATAAAGGAAATAGATAAACAGGGGGATTCGAAAATATGGAACGAACATTTAATTGGCACCAGGAAGCCGCTAAACAATGGGATGAGCGGGCGGAGTTTTGGAATCAGCGTAGTCAGACGATGTGGGAGGAGGGAAGCCGTAAAACGATTATACCTTTACTGAAAAATCACCTTCCCACGGGTAACACTGTTGCTGATTTGGGCTGTGGAGATGGATATGGCTCTTATAAATTGTATAAGGAAGGGTACAAGGTCACGGGAGTAGATCTTTCTAAAGATATGATTGAACGAGCAGCGAAACGATTACAAACAGAAGGACTAAACTTTACGCAGGGAGATTTGACGAAGCTGCCTTTCGCTGCAGAAAGCTACGATGGCATCATGGCTATTAATTCTCTGGAGTGGATTGAAGTTCCTCATCAGGGACTTGAGGAAATGAAAAGGATCTTACGTCCGGGAGGCAAGCTTTGTATTGGAATACTGGGACCAACGGCCATGCCGAGGATGAATAGCTATCCAAGAGTATATGGTGAAAAAGTAATTTGCAACACGATGATGCCATGGGAGCTTGCTAAACTGGCTGAAGAAACTGGGTGGAAATATACGGGAGGTCAAGGGGTGTACAAACGCGGGGTTGATGAGAATCAAATCGCACATCTGGATGAAGATTTAAAGCAGGCCCTTACATTTATGTGGATTTTTATTTTTGAGAAGCAAAATTAAGTTAGTACAATCATAAAATCGCGGACTAGGCTCTGATCATAAAAAATACAACACTAAGCCCGCGATTCTGTTTTTTACCCTAAACAGAATCGCGGAATTAGTATGTGGTGGTAATTACGACAAAAAAAAGAGATTGAAAATTTCGTTAAAAGGAGTATGATAAGGAACAACGATTCATATAGTGATTCAATGAGGAGGGATTGCGGTGGTCTGGGTCCATGCAATATTTTCTATGCGGTATTTATTTATCGGGTTCTTTTCATTGACGGCGTTAAGCTTGATTACCTTCCAATCCGTAGCAATATTTCAAGCATTTCTAGATTTTTTTGAAATTTTTCATCGGAAATAAAGAAAAGAGACCGGCTTTCTCAGGCTGGTCTCTTTTTCTATTTGTTTGGCTTTTCCCAAAGAAACTCTCCAAGTAACCGATCTACCTCGGGATGCTCATGCAAACCAGAATGGGTGGCGGATTTGCCAAATACAATTTCTTCTCTGTAACTGCCAAAGGGTACAATTGACTTCATCGATCTTACACTTGAAGCATGTACAAGTCCGTCCCAATGCTCGCTCTCCTCTTCTGCTGGATTGATAACGCCAGCTATGACGAGTGTATCTACACCTTCAGGAAAGAATTCCTTTCTACGTAACATCGAATTCAAAGCTTCAGAATCCGGTTTTAGATCGTTAGCAGCCGGCCCTGAATGCACCTCAAAGTAACCTTCTTTATTAATTCCTTTATAAGGGCTGGCAATTACAGCTAATTTTTGCACTGCGGGATATTGGTCTTTCTGATAATGTAGCAAAAAGTTAGTGGCTGCCAATCCTCCCATAGAATGGCCAACAAGATTGATCTGCTGAATACCATGACGTTCTTTTAATCGGTGGAAGACTTCTTGCAGCCAGATAGTTTGCTGCTTTAGACTTGCACGATCATTCTCAAAAAGAACCTGGATAAATGGTTCCATGCTAGGTGGAAGACTTCCACTTAAGGTCACATGTCCTTGTCGGGATACATAAGCGACCATGCGCTTTGAGCCCACATTTTGCTGCTCAAGGCGATTCATCATCGTATTAAAGGTTCCCGGACCTCCTTTAAAGCCGTGCACGAAGACGGTGGGAGTAATTTCACCGTTTTTTTCTGAACTTGTAGGTTTAGAATTCGTTAAAAATATAAAAATCCCTAAAAGAAGGGAAGAAAGAAGAATGAGGATGAATTTCTTTTTACTACTGAACACATTCAAGAACATTAAGTTTCCTCCTGAAAATTACTATCGCTGAAATATAATAAAAAAATCAATAAGAGTCAATTATAAAAACAGCTTCACTTTAGCATACCCACTGTAGAGAAAGGGAAAACTACACCAAATTCTCCATTCCAAGCGCTATATGGTTTAGCAGCTAAATAACCTACTGGGATGTTTATATTTAACAACTGGAGGGGAAAACTGGAATTATAATCAGCTAGATGAAAGGAGAATACCATTGAATCAAGAAGAACTAAAGAAGAAAATTTATAACGTTATGGATCAGCATAAAGTAGGAACACTATCTACCGTAAAGAATAAAAAACCTCATGCCCGTTACATGACATTTTCAAATGATGAGGATTTCACATTCTTCACACCCACAGACCGAGATACTCATAAAGCAGAGGAAATCGAGGAAAACCCTCATGTTCATATCTTATTAGGCTATGAAGGTGAAGGTTACGGAGATACGTATCTAGAAGTACAAGGGCAGGCAAAGATCCGTGATGATCAGAAGATGAAGGACTGGTTATGGACGGAACAAATGGAGCGCTGGTTCTCAGGAAAAGGGGATCCAGATTATATTGTTCTTGAGATTATGCCGGAAACAATCCGTCTAATGAATGCAGACGGAGATACTCCTGAATCACTGGATTTATAATAAGCCGACAGATAGAAAAAGCATTTGAGATAACAATCTCAAATGCTTTTTTCTATTTCGATATGTTGTTAATTAACGGGTTATTAAAGTAAAGGCCCGGATAGTTGAAGACTCAGTTTCGAGATGATTCGGGTCCATTATGTTATATAGAGAATGGCTGGTGGGGAAATAACTCGTCTTGTTCCATCACCCAGACACTCGAGACTTAAGCCGTTCATCAACGGACGGAAAAACCACCATCCTTTTGATGCTCGGCTTATGCTGTTCGTGTCTTTCGGGGTGATTCCACATTTGAACACTTTCCTATGGCCCTACACGACGTAGGGTCGATCGACGTTGCCACAGGACGTGGCGACTTTAGTCGATCCTCCTTTTTGCCATGAGCTTCCTCG
>NZ_JBAPTY010000186.1:0-2219 GCF_049282395.1 Halobacillus sp.
GATACGATGGCTGAAAATGCTATGGAAGATCCATGCACAGGCACCAACCCGCGTGAAACTTCTCTAGAGCAAATGAAAGAGCTATTTAAAGCCTCTTTCTATGGCAAGGAAGCTCTAGTGAAAGCATAAATAAAAATTTGAATAGCAAAAGAGTTCAGGGTAAATTCCCCCTGAGCTCTTTTTTTATAGCTGAATAGCAGAAGTTGAGTTCTTCCCGCAAATTTGAAATAATTGGAACTCCATATAGTTTTCCATAGGAGGGATCATTTGAATAAGAGACAGGCACCCTCATTCCTATTAGGAATCATCACGATCCTTATCACCAGTTACTTGTTGATTACGCATAGGGCAGATACGTTATTGCTTCCCTTCATACAGGGCGTCTTAGGATTCATTATCGCTAGTATGATCGTTTCGGTGGTCTATTCGTTCCGTAACCAACAAAAATGGTCAGGACTGTTCTTCACGTTTGCCGCTCTATTTATCGCTGCCGTGATCCTAACCAACAACACCATGACCATCGAAGGAGTTCTTCCTGTTCTCATCATGTACATAATTATTAGCGTTCCGATTGGTATCATAGCGGGACTTTCCCAGGTGATTAAGACTTATTGAATGACGTCAGCGATGGAAGGGGAGGATCTTGTTAAAAAACTGAATAAAATGTTAATAACCATCACTTCAATCGTTCTGTTCATTTATTTCTTGATAGCGTGGATAGAAGATTGGGGGATCAGTTTTCTTGCCTTATTATTTGTGGCTCTGGTCGTCATCGCTTCAGGAATATCCTCTTTTATGGAAGGATTAAAAGTAGAGGGATATATAAGTGCCGTACTCGGGGTAATGCTTGGGTTACTTTCCTGTATTGGATTGTTCTTATAATTTGGCTTTTTTATATGGAGCTCATGCTATTAATGCCTCCATTCTGAAGAAGATTCTAAACAGAGAGGTTTCCGGGATTATTCCTTTATCCATTTAGTTAATTAACAATTTAATATTCGATACCCGGTTTCTTTAGGGAAATCATTCCTTGTGAGTTCTTTTCCAAGAATAATCTGACTATACGCCATAATTGTCCCATCGTGAGAAACTAGGTATATTCTTTTATTGCCAAATTGTTTGGACCAATTCAGGAATTCTCCTGCTAAAACGTTAAACTTTTCATCGGGTAGTTTATTTATTCCTTCTACCCACCATTTGTTTGATAATTCCTCTTCTATGTAAAAATCAGAGAACTCCTCTTTTATGATCTGCTTCGATAGAATCTTATCACAAGGTAGCGTTTGCCACTCAGATTTTTGAGGAAACATTCTTGGAGATATAAACGGACTCACTATTTTCTTGCACTTTATATCTTCACTCCAAATTTGCGCTGTCTGTATTGTTCTTCTTGTTGGACTGGCTATAATTACATCTGATTTAGACAAAGGAAACTGTTCTTTGAGCGACTTAGCTTGAATGAGCCCCTCCTCAGTCAATGCAGGGTCTGTAATTTGTAGACTTTTAGGTACATCCAAGGTGTGTTCTCCTTGTCCGTGCCGTGTAAATACTAACTCCACCGAAACTCCCCTTCCCTAAAAATTTCATTTACTCAACTAAATAGTTAGGTAAGAAAAAAGCGAACATCTATGTTGAATAATAGCACCTGATACGTGAAGACTGGATTTCAAGACAAATAAGATAAAATTTAATAGTTTAATATATCCTGACCATAACCTATAATTTCAATGATGGCTAAAATAATAAGGACTACACCAATTAACATTGCACTAAAGTGTATGATTTTTTGGAAAGAGGTCTCTGTCTTAAATTTTTTTATTGTAATCAGGCTAATAGTTAAAGGGATTATACCGGCCAATAAAATGTATCCCACCCCCAAATTAAAAGTTACTCTTTTTTATTGAAGAATAGCCCCCATTAGCGAAAGACTTGATTTCGAGATACCTCTGAATAAATTTTTAATTAACTGCAAAGTTTAGTGAGTGAAAAACCTTTGCTTTGACTGCACTATCACTCTTTTATATTTAATATCTTAAAATAAGCAAAAGCGATTGTAGCAAGACCAATACCAAAAACTATACTTCCAGAAACTATAAAATTATTTATATAACCTTCTAAGACAATTAAGTAAGTTGAAGTGTCTGCTCCTCCCTGTTTGGCTAGCCACTTGTCAGCAAGTGATGTTCCAAAATTCACACTGAAAAATATCAATATAATGC
>NZ_JBAPTY010000187.1:0-11793 GCF_049282395.1 Halobacillus sp.
CAAATCGAACGAACCATTCATCATTATCGAGACCATGATCAAATCCGCTTCGGTTCCACTCCTATGATTAGCAGCTATTTTATTCATCGTCATTACGACAAACTCATCCAAACAAATTTTCATGTTACGACGATTAAAGACGACAGCCGGGATTTGCTGCCGTTATTAGAAGCAGACGAAATTGACGCGGCGATCATTCAGGATGAGCTGTCCTACTCTAACCTCTATTCAAAGTTTCTTTTCAGGGAAAATTTTCTGGCCGCCGTTCCTCTTAGCTCTAAGCTGGCTTACCTGGAAGAAGTAACGATCGAGCAGTGCATGGAAGAAACACAAATCATTCCTCCAGAAGGCTCCCTCACCAATCAGCTGAAGGCTATCATGGAGAAGAAACAGTTCAAAGGAGAAACGATAGAAACCCAGTACCATGCGATGGCAGGACTTGTTTCTCTTGGTCTTGGAATTGCTTATCTGCCTGCAATTATGGTGGAGCAGATTGAGTATAAAGGGGTCGTGTTTCTTCCTATTAAAGGGCAGCCATTGGCCCGTGATATGTACCTGTATGCGGTTACCTTACCTATCCTTGAGTTTTTAGAGGGAAAATTAACGAATTAACAGGGCATGAAATGAAGGAAATTGTTGATCATGGCTGTGAATATGAAACCGCGCTATTTTAAAATCTTCTAAGACCATGATTTAAATTTGAAACACACGAATAGATAGGAGACTTATCGATGGAATTCATTATTCGCCAGGAATTGACTGAGGAATCCAATAATACAGAAGAAGTTATTCAGGAAGCCTTTAAAAATGAAGATCACAGCGATAAAAGTGAACATTTACTTGTAAGAAGAATTAGAGAATCAAAAGAATTTATTCCGCAACTTTCTTTAGTCGCTGTCAATCAGAGCCAGGGGCTGATTGGTCATATCCTTTTATCAAAAATAAAAATCATAAGCAGCGATCGATCCGTTGAATCGCTCGCTTTAGCTCCCGTTTCTGTACTTCCCGAGTTTCAGAATAAAGGAGTGGGAAGCCAGTTAATACATCGTGTTTTAGCTAAGGCCAAAGATCTCGGTTATACGTCCATAATTGTATTGGGTCATAAAGACTACTATCCAAAATTCGGCTTTGAACCCGCTGCTCATTTCGGAATAAAAGCCCCATTTGAGGTTCCAAATGAATTTTTTATGGCTATTGAATTGGAGGAGGGTGGACTCGATAGTATAAGCGGTGTTGTCCACTATCCAGAAGCCTTTTCAGAATAAGTCATGTCGAATGAAATGAGTCGTACCTTACCTTGATTGGGCCGGGATCTCGATTGCGCCAGCACACCAATTAGCACTCGATACTTCCGCTTCCAGCACTCTTTAGAAACATCCTTAGCCAACAGAAAAAAAGGACCTTGCCTTTATCGCAAAGTCCTCCTTTAAATCAAGTGAGTGATTTCTTTTCAGCTTTTAGTGTTTCGACTTCTTCTTTCAAATCCTCTAATTCATCCAGTAATTTCAAAACCATCTCATCACTTTTCCGGAGTTCTTCTCCTAATGATTCGATCGCTTCTTCGTCCCAGATAAAAGGATTTCCATAGGATGGGGTGATGGGCAGGTTCTCATAAACGCTTCCCTCTTCCTCATCCGTCGGTTGAAAATAAATGACCACTTCACAACCTGCATCTCCCTTGGCAATCCTCTTTCTCAAGTTGACCTTCCCGTACCCCATACGTCGCGCGGCGATGCCGCCAAATACACTCGAGGTCATGGCGCATAGGTGAGGAGCGTCTTTGACAACTTCCCCAAAAGGACATCCTTCGGCTTTAACAACCACCCTGTCCGGATGTACTTCGGCAATTCGAAAATGTCCCCCGATGGAATTTTTTATGTCTACAATGACTTCTGCATAACGGTCTACAGACCATTGTTCATTTTTATCGCTGTAGAATGACTCGATCCATTCCCCTGTCCGAATTCCTAATTGCCGTATATATTCTCCAGCATGTCTGCCGACTGTGCGTTCATGTAAATGAGCATATTGAGTAATAAGTTTGGATAGGAATAAAGTTCCGCTTAGTGACGATGTCATGCTGATTCCCCTCCCTTTCTGACTTATTATATACCTTTCTATTACTAAATGAAAAAGTTTAATAATCTAGTTGCACAAGATCATACATAATGAAAAATTTTCTGGTTAAGCCAAGTAGGGATTCCAGCTTCTCTTATATGACCTGATACTTCTTTTCGAATCCTTAAATATCCGTCGAGCTCTTCAGAATGAAGGTGCTTTTTCCTCAACAATCTTTATATATATCAAACTATTTTCTCTATTTGTTTATTTCAGTTATTTTACAATATATATTCATAAGGATCAATTCAAAAGGAATTGTTACAGATATTTTACTTCACACTATATTTACATACTTTATTTGACTGTTTTTCACATATATAGGCACCCGCCTAAAATAGCCTATAATGCTGTTACCCCTGCTTATTCGTGCTCACATTTAGTAAATTCTGTGTAAACCCGCTCCTACGATGTATTTATTTTAATTAGCTTTATCGTTTCGTTTAAATGCTGTCACAGCAGTTTACAAATGCCGTTTCTAATCCGTTATTACCATTAAGAACCATCTACGTTAATCATTGCTAATAATTTGTCGAATCCTCTACAATTAATATGTGCATATGTATTTGATACGATTTAAATAAAATAATACATTTTGCATACAAATAATTTACAAGAGGTGATTTTTTGGAAAAACAAACTAAAACCAGGAAGTTAGGGAAAGGGTTAGCTACAATGACCGTGGCTACTAGTTTATTAGTGCCCTCTCTAATTCCAGAAACAACTGCACTTGCCGTGGCAGACACTTATCCAGAAAAGGAATTGGATAAAGCTGCTGCTATGCAGCAAAAGCTGAAAGTTCAATCGGTAGAGGTTGTTGAGGATGGAGTAAAATTTATTTTATCGGACAATTTCGAAGCTCACATTAAGTTAAAGACAGAAGATGTAGCCAAAGTCTCCATTTTGAAGCAAGGCGAAGAAATTAAACAAACGGATGCTGTCAGTAACTCCTCTTGGGAAACCCCTGAGTTTGAAGTAAACGAAACTGAATCCACTCTTTCTCTTTCCACTGAAGAAATTACCGTTAAAATTAACAAGCAGCCTTTCGGTGTAAAGTTTCTCGACAGCGAAGGCAATGTGATTAACCAGGACAACATGGATTACGGTGCTGGATACGAAGACGATAAACCTTATGTCTTTAAAGATACTTCTAAAGACGAGGCCTTTTATGGTTTCGGAGAACAAACCGGTGATTTGAATCGTCGTGGCGAAAGCATGGGCATGTGGAATAATGATGCTTATAACTATAATAAAGATACGAAGTACCTATACACCACCATCCCATTTTTCATTGGACTAAAAGAAGAAAAAGCGTACGGTATCTTTTTTGATAACAGCAACCGATCTTACTATGAAATGGCTAGTGAAAGTGATGATTATTACTACTTTTATGCTAATGATGGCCAACTAAGCTATTACTTTGCTTATGGTCCTGAGATTCAAGATGTTGTTTCCCGGTACAGCCAATTAACAGGTACGATGCAGCGACCTCCTAAATGGGCCATCGGGCTCCACCAAAGTAAATGGGGATATGAAACGGCAGAAGAAATCAAAGGGATCGTTGATAAATACCGCGAAAAAGATATTCCTCTTGATGGTGTCCACTTAGACATTGACCACATGGATGGTTTCCGAAACTTTACATGGGGTGAAGACTTCACCGAAGATCCAGCTGCGTTTAATGAATACCTGGAAGACAAAGGTGTCAGTTCTGTAGCTGTAAGTGATCCCGGTATTAAAAAGGATCCTGGCTATTACATGTATGATCAAGGTACAGAAAATAATTACTGGGCTACGAATCCAGATGGCTCACCTTATGTTGGGGAAGTGTGGCCTGGTGACTCCGTGTTTCCTGATTTCGCACGTGAAGACGTTCGTGACTGGTGGGCTCAGAGCCACAGCAAGATCTTCAATGCTGGTGTAGATGGAATCTGGAACGACATGAATGAACCTGCTGTATTTGATACCCCGACTAAAACACAGCCGCTGGATGTTAATTATGGCGACATGAAGCATTCCGAATTCCACAATATGTTTGCTCACTATGAAGCAATGTCTTCTGACAAAGCATTTGATATCTTAAAACCAAACAAGCGTCCATTTGTACTTACTCGCGATATGTATGCTGGCTCCCAGCGTTACAGCACACTTTGGACAGGTGATAATGCAAGTACGTGGGAATCCATGCGACTAGCTACCCCTATGAATAATAACGTAGGAATGTCCGGTGTTCCATTTGTAGGTAACGATATCGGCGGTTTTGCTAAGCGTCCATCCCCGGAACTATTTGCACGTTGGCTGCAAATGGGTGTATTCGTTCCCTTCTCCCGTATTCACGCTGATAATGGAAGTACAGTAGCCTTCGATCCTGATGCTAAAAATATTCCAGGACAAGAACCATGGCAATATGGTGAAGAAGTCGAAGCTATCAGTAAGAAGTACATTGAACAACGTTATAAACTCATGCCATATCTTTATAACGCGTTTATAGAAGCTAGTGAGAAAGGTACACCTGTACAACAGCCGCTCGTTTATCAGTTCCAGGAAGATGAGAACACTCATGACATTAATCAACAATTCATGTTCGGCTCTTCCCTGCTTGTTGCCCCTGTAGTCGAAGAAGGTGCTACTTCTAATGATGTATACCTGCCAGAAGGCGAAACATGGGTAGATTATTGGACAGGTGAAGAACACGATGGTGGTCAAACTGTCACGAAAGAAGCTGACCTTGGCACTCTTCCGCTTTACGTGAAGAAAGGTTCCATTGTCCCTCACCGTAATGTCCAACAACATACAGGTGAAAAACCATTAGAAAATCTGATTTTAGACACGTATCTTGATGATAAATCTACTTATACGTTCACAGAAGATGATGGGTCTACGGAAGATTACAAGAATGGCGAGTATAATGAAACAACGTTCAACTTAAACCGTAAAGGAAAAACAGTTGAATTCACTAGTAACCAGAAGGTTTCGAACTACGATTCTGACCTGGAATCTTATACTTTGAAGCTGAACAACGAGAATATGCCTAGAAAAGTACAAGCTGCATCTACGAAGTACACACAAGTAGATTCCGCAGAAGAAGTAAAGCAAACGAAAAACTCTTATTATTATGACCAGGAGAACGAAACCACCTTCGTAAACGTCCCAGTGAATGAAACGAAGAAGGTAAAAGTTTTCTTCAACAATGATAAAAAGACGCAAAAAGCCAAAGGTAAGAAGAAAAATTAATATGGAACAAATCAGAAGAACCGCTATGGAAGATTTCCATAGCGGTTCTTTTCATTTCATTTAACCTATATAGCGTGAAGCGGAACCTACAGCATACGGATATCAGCTGAACTCTTCAAAAAGGTTTAGTAAGACCGCTCCCATACTATAATCTTCTTATCTCGAAGGTCCCTCTGCTCTATAAAAAAAGCGCCCGAGCATGTATTCAGCCGGGCGACACTTCGATCACTTCAATATTTTAGCCGTAAACTTACGGCTTCGCGGGCCGTCAAATTCACAAAAATACAGCCCCTGCCATGTGCCGAGAACGAGATTTCCGTCCTCAATAATCAGCGACTGGGAGTGGCCGACTGTACTTGTTTTCATGTGCGCAGCCGTGTTCCCTTCGGCATGACGATCCTCTGCCATATCCCATGGGTAGACTTCCCTGAAGCGGCGCAGCATATCCGTTTTTACATCAGGATCGGCATTTTCATTTACCGTTAAGCCTGCCGTCGTGTGCTTCGATGATACGATGACAACACCGTCAGTTACCCCTTCTTCTTTGATCCACTGTTCAACTTTAGACGTTACATCAATCATCTGGTCATGGTTATCCGTTTTTACATCGAACGTTTTGATCATTAAGAGTCACCACCTATTTGTGAAGCTGCATAAGCTTCTAATTTTTCATATTTCTTCTGTTCTTCGATAAAATCTTTCCTGTTTTCCACGTGAAAAGTACGTGTATTCCAGTCGAGCTGCACCACGGCTTCATATACATTCGTTGCATTCCCTCTTAGCTGAATGGAGAAACTTTCCTTTTCTTTCTCTACCACACAGTTTACAAGTCCGCCTTTGTTGATGACCACAATCGGTTCGCCCGTGGCATTCGGTCCGTGAATGGTAGAAACGAGAGAAGAAGCAGACATAGCCGTTCCGCACGCATTGGTCAGCCCAACGCCGCGTTCAAATGTCTGGACGAAGACTTTGTTTTTTTCTAAGAGCTTCATAAAACTGACGTTCACACCATTAGGGAACACTTCATGTAACTGGTTCGCTTTTTCCCCCACCCAGGCAAGCTCTTCCTGGTTAATGTCTTCCACAATGGCAACGATATGAGGGTTCGGCACGCTTAACGGCGTGAAGGTCAAATGCTCGGGCAGGCCTGGAACAGTCGTTTTGGAAGCCGGCTCGGCATCCACGTGGACCGGAAGCGAAGCAGGCTCAAACGATACCGGTTCAATGGCGACCGAAAAAGTATCAATGCCCGGAAAAATCTCTTCCACCTGACTGACAGCAAGCACCGCTTTTTCTGTCTCCACGGCGATATGGGTTTTTCCCTCTTTTTCCAACACGTGTCTCGCCACACAGCGGAGGCCATTGCCGCACATTTCCGCTTCCGTGCCGTCCGAGTTAAACATACGCATTCTCGCTTCCGCTTTATCACTATCCATCACAAATAGGATGCCATCAGAACCAATCCCATCCTTCCGGTCACATAATAAAATGGAAAGATCCTCTCTTTCTTGTTCGGTAAACGTGTAGCCATGTGTGAGCTCATCAATCAGGATAAAGTCATTGCCAGAGCCATGGCATTTAATAAATTGAATATCCAAAAACGTATCCCCCTGAAATCTAATTTTCTATTATCATAGCATATGTACAAGGGGATTATGAATGAATGAACTTCCTCCATAACCCAGTTTGTCTATCTAACAAGTTTACAAAAATCAACACTACCTCTTATCAGACGTCCGGCCTGCGTTTCACTACTCCTTTTAAGTGGAAGATGAAGTAAGGATAGTAAAGAAAGGATGATAGCATGACGGAACAAATGAATGCCATAGGATTATATCAGCATTTACCCATTTCTGAAGATAACAGCCTGGTTGATGTCACCGTAGACAAGCCCGAAGCTTCGGGTCATGATATTCTCGTGAAAATCAAAGCGGTTTCTGTAAATCCAGTAGATACAAAAGTCCGGGCCAACGGAGAAGATGAAGAGGAGCCGAAAATTCTCGGTTATGATACAGCAGGCGTAGTGGAGGGCGTTGGTGAAGACGTCACTTCTTTTAAACTGGGTGATGAAGTCTATTACGCCGGTGTGATCAGTCGTCCAGGTACAAACAGCGAATTTCACCTTGTAGACGAACGCATCGCTGCCAAGAAACCACAGTCTCTGTCTTTCAGGGAAGCGGCCGCTTTGCCTTTAACAGGTTTGACGGCCTGGGAAGCCCTATACGAAAGATTGGATGTCTCAACGGATAAGGATAAAAATAAAGGAAAATCCATCCTTATTATTGGAGCAGCCGGCGGCGTAGGTTCCATTGCCACCCAGCTTGCCAATGACGCAGGACTCACCGTTATCGGTACCGCTTCAAGAGAAGAGACCGTAAACTGGGCCAAAGACCACGGGGCTCATTACACCATTAATCATCGGAAGCCGCTTCCAAAGCAGCTTCGAGAGATTGAAATCGATAATGTCGATTATATTTTCTGTTTAAGCTCTACAGCTGAACACTGGAACAACATGACAGAAGCCATAGCACCGCAAGGGAAAATCTGCAGCATTGTGGAAACGGATGAATCGTTGGATCTTACCGCACTGCAGCAGAAAAGCGCTGCCTTTGTCTGGGAATTTATGTTCACCCGCCCTCTTTTCGAAACGGAAGATATGCAGGAACAGCAGAGAATTTTGACCAGAATCGCTGAAAAAATAGATAATAACTCTGTCCGAACCACTTTGACAGAAACGCTGACCGGCCTGAATGCCGAGAAGCTGCGTGAAGCTCATAAAAAAGTGGAAAGTGGAAAAATGATCGGGAAAGTTGTCGTAGAGGCAGAATAGCAACATGAAACTTATAAAGACAGGCTTGAGTGGTTCGCTCAAGCCTGTCTTTTTTTATGCGAACAACATCACTTTCCCACTATTTCTCACCCTATATTTGAATGGGCTCAACAAGTAATCAGACAAGCAATTGATCAATCTTTTCTGTTATGATTCATTTGCAGGAATTTTTTGATAATATTGGAAAAGGTGGCGGATCAAGTGAAAAAGATAATCGTAGGCACTGCCTGCTTGATGAGCATTGGCCTACTTGCTGGCACGATCTATTTTGAAAAGTCCTCTAACATTCCTTCAGCTGCTGTCCAGCCTTCTGTGCAGGAGCAGAATCTACAATCGTCTCCCCAGCCCGAAAAGCTAGAGCCGATTTACGAACAGGAGCCGGTAGCGTATTCCCTGCAAAATGATCAGCTGCAGATCACATATGATCGTGGTAAAAGTTGGACGGAAGTGCCTCTTGAGAAAGAAAAGTTATTTCAAGGAGAGTATCGCGGAAGCGAGCAGGAGCTTATTCCTAACAGCTATATTCTAAATGAGGATCGTACGGCATTTCTGTACACGGAAGATAACAATCAAAACGGCAAAAGAGTTCAATTACTCTATTCGCTAAATAAAGGAGACACATGGGAAGAGTCAGTGGTCCAGGAAGAGTATGCCCCGCTCCGTTTCAGAAAAGTTGACTTTACCAATGAATCCTTTGGCTATGTCATTATTTCAGGTGATCGCACGATGTCACAGGAATGGACTACTGTGTACACGACAAGCGATGGTGGTGAAAGCTGGAGTCAAACGGCCCGACCGGATACGACCCGCTTAATTTTTGATGGAGGGTTTGTCGATAAGAATATAGGGTTTCTCTCCTACGGAACGATCAGTCCTGAGAAACCTGACCTATATGTTACGCAGGATGGCGGGGATTCGTGGAAGAAATCAGACGTGCTCATTCCCGAGAAGTACGAGAAACACTTTGTAATGGCTGAAGTTCCGTTTCAAGAAGAAGATCACCTCGGTGTTCTTATTAAACAAGGCCCGGACGGTGATTATCAGGGCGGTCGCGTGAAGGGGAAATTTATTTCTCATGACCAGGGCAGCACATGGGAGTTTTCTAAGGAGGTAGATCCGAATGAACCGATCGAATAAAAAGGGCAAGAAAATCATCGGCTGGCTGTTTTTCCTAGCAGCCATTGGATTGTGCTGTGTTCAGGGAGTCTACTTCCTCCTGGAGAACAACTATACCGTAGAGTACATAGATAACCGAATATTTTACGTCATTAATCTGTTGATTATCGTTTTTATGATGTTTACCATCTTTCTTCTTTTGACGCTTGAGAAAAAGGGGAAAATCCTAATCTCAAGCATTGCAGCCGCTCTTATTCTTCTGCAGGCAGGCTTAATGGTTAACCACAGTTATGAAACGAAACAAGTGATCAGCTTCTCACCAGAACTCAACCATCTATTAGTCATAAAAGAGGACAGCGACACTGGTCAAGCAGCCTATTACCGAACACGCTATGGGCTTTTTGCCCGCCCTAAGGAAGATCTGCCTTACCAGACCAGCGGGGATTATAAGGTGAAATGGCTGGAGAAAGATATTGCTGCCGTAACCTATGAGGCTGCCGATCACAACCTTCATCAGTATATAGGTACCTATGGAGCACGTGATGGCGGAATCTCTTACTCGTACGTGGCCTCTATGACCCGCGGACAATGGAAAGGAGATGCAGCTCAGGTGACGAACAGTTCAGAAGGCATAGCCATCGACTACCAAGGAGAAACGGAACATTATACTCAGGAAAATATGGTTCAATTTGGAACGCTGGCCCTTGTATTAATGGAAAACAACGAAGCGAAATGGACCATTGCATTAAATGAAAATTTCCAAAGTAATTCGAATGACCCCGAACCTCCGGCGGGTGAAATCACGTTATATAAAGCTACTATGGAAAAGAATGCCCCTATAACCCTCGAGTATATATCTACTACGGATTAACTCAGCAGGATAAGCGGCTTGAGCCCAGATTTCACTTTATATCATAAAGAGCCGGTGAGGACCAAAAAAAACTGGCTTTTTATGATAGAGAAGGGGCTTAGTGTGGAGTTGTAATTATGAAACCTATCGATCATAACTTATCATTTATTTTCATTTATTTTTTCATCCTTTTAAAACCTCCGACAGCTATGAAGATGACAAAACCTAATATAATCCACGAAGCTATCCCCATATTCTCACCTCCTTAATAGTTCGTTCACTTATTTACGCAGAGCACGCTGAGAAGTTTCGAATTGATCTGTTTTAAAGAAAGAGAAAGAGGCGAAATCCTATTTAGATTTGGCCCCTTATAAGGATATAATTTATTGCGTACGCTTTCCGATACGGGTATTTTAATTAACGCTAGACCATCAGTGATCCACGAAAGCCCCTGGCAGCGTAGTATGATTCTGCCCCATTGTGATAGACAAAGACGTGATCGTAACGACGATCGCAAAAAAGTGCTCCCCCGCGTTCTCTAATAGCTGAAGGCGTTTGTATCCAGCTCGATGTTTTCTTATCAAACTCTTCAATTTTCTGTAACCCTCGATATTGTTCTTCTGTTAACATCTCCATTCCCATGGAAGCAGCCATATCGATCGCACTGTTTTCAGGCTTGAATTTTTTTCTTGCCTCCAGCGCCTCACGGTCGTAGCAAACGCTTCTGCGGCCTTTAGGACTTTCCGCTGCACAATCCATAAAAATGTAGGTGTCTTTCTTTTCATCATACCCTACAACGTCCGGTTCCCCGCCTGTTTTTTCCATCTCATTCAACGACCACAGTTTTTCAGAGTCAGCCTCGAGCTTCGCCTGAAGAGCATTCCATTCAAAGCCTTCATGGCGGTGCATGTTATGTTCAAAACGGTCCTTCAATACATTGAATAATTCTTCACTTTGATCCTTGGATAACGTCTTTTTATTACTCTTTGTCATAGTTATGCCTCCTGAAATTTTGATAGGCTCATCCTAAACATAGTTCAAGATGAATTCCTTGCTTTCTTCCATTATCTATAAAAAACGGAAAGCAAGCCACTCTTGTTTGCAGAAACCTGTTTTAAGGGTTCACGATCACTCCAGCGAAATTTTTTCCTTTTTAAAGAGGAATTACTTTTTGTTAGGCGAATAAATGAGTAGGAAATACGAGCGCTTAAAATAGCAGGAGGGATTCTATGAGAGTATTAGTTCTTGGAGCAAGTGGCGCTACTGGTAAACAAGTCGTCCGGCAATTGATTAAAAGACAGATCCATACGCGCATTCTCATCCGCGAGACAGCCGTTCTTTCTCAAGATATACACGAGCATTCATTAGTAGAAACCGTGAAGGGCAATATCAACGAATTAACTGACGCTAAAATGATCGCCCTTTTACAAGATTGTACGACCATTATCTCATGTCTTGGTCACAACGTTACCTTCAAGGGGATGTTTGGCAAACCTCGCTATTTAGTATTTGACGCTATAAAGAGGATTACGGAGATCATTAAAAAAGAGCCCGCTAACAAAAGGAAAATTATCCTTATGAGTACAACCGCTTATACGAATCCTTTATCCGGAGAGAAGAATTCGATAGCAGAAAAAATCATCTT
>NZ_JBAPTY010000188.1:0-1554 GCF_049282395.1 Halobacillus sp.
CGTCCTTCCCCAGCCATATAGAAAGCCATATCGATCCCTTCCTGCACTTCTCCGCGTGCTTCTTCCAGCACCTTTCCATTTTCCATCGTCAGCCAGCGAGACAAGTACTCTTTTCTTTCTTTCATAATTAAACCAACACGGTAAAGTACTTCCGCACGCTGAGGAGCAGGAACAAGCGCCCAGTCCTTTTGAGCTTTCTTGGCAGCCTCTACAGCGGAAGCTACTTCTTCTTTACCAGACAATGGAACTTGCACCAGCGTTTCAAGCGTAGCCGGATTGGTTACATCAGCATACGCACCATTACCAGGTTCCAGCCATTCCCCATTAATGAAATTCTGAAGTTTTTCTTCTTGGTTCAACTTTTGACTCACAGGTAATCTCCTCCTCGAACTAACTTTAACTTTACTCTGCAGCTCGCTGCCTTATTTGTTGAATTGTTGAAGACACAGATATCTGTTCTGCATCACTTTCTATTTCAATGAGAGCCGGCTCCTGGCACTCCAGGGCTCCCAGTAAGGCTTGTTCAAACTCCTCAGGATTCTTAACGTAGAAACCCATGGCACCTAACTGAACGGCCACATCCGCAAAAGGCACGTTCCCTAGATCCGTTCCAATCGTTTTAAATGGATACCGCATTTCCTGGTGCATACGGATCGTTCCATACATACAATTGTTAAATACAATACTAATGACCGGAATGTTATATCTTACAGCAGTCTCAAGCTCCTGCATGGTCATGAGGAACCCGCCATCTCCAGAGAGAGAAACGACCGTACGCTTCGGATGAGCTAACTTAGCTCCGAGAGCTGCCGGCAAACCGTATCCCATGGCTCCGGATGTAGGGCCAATATACGTTTTCTTATAGTTGAACTGGTAGTACTTATGAAGCCATCCAGCAAAGTTCCCGGCATCATTCGTAAGAATCGCATCATTAGGCAAATGTTCTTGAAGAAGTGCGATAATCCGCTGATTACTATTGTTATGAACCGATAGACTCAGCGAAGATTGATAGATTTCTCTTCTCTTTGTCGTCCAATTCTTCCAATTTGGAATAGCACTTAAAGTTAAAAGTGCTTCCAATCCTTCTTTTGCATCGGCTACGATTCCCACATCAGGGGCATACACTTTCCCCAGGGTTTCATCATTTATATCCATATGAATCAAGGTCTGACCCTTATTGAATATCGTATAATCCTGGGTGGTAATCTCTGATAACCGTGTACCGACTGAAAGGATGAAATCTGCTTCCTTCACCGTCTGCACGATAGATTTCTCCGTTCCTAAACCAAGATGACCGGCATACAGCCTGTGGTTATTTGGAAAAACATCCTGCCTACGAAAAGCCGCCATCACAGGGATATTACATTTCTCTGCAAATTGAACGAGCGTATCTTCTGCACCTGCTATTTTCACTCCGCCACCTGCAATAATGAGAGGACGCTCTGCTTTTTGCATATACGCTTCTACAAGCTTGATTTCTTTTTGAGAAGGAGCAGGACAGGGCCTGACAGTTGGATTTTGAAACTCCATGGTTGCTTCTTTTGTCAGTAGATC
>NZ_JBAPTY010000189.1:0-3101 GCF_049282395.1 Halobacillus sp.
GTCCATAAAGGATGCTGAATAAATTTCCGATTAGAAGACTTGCCTTTCTCCCGTACAAATCCGCAATCATCCCTGTAGGCACCTCGAATAGAACAATCGCTAAGTGAAGAAAAGCTTCTAATAAACCAATTTGACCGAACGACATTCCTCTATCGCCAAGGTAAATAACCCATAAGGCACGGTCAAAAAATAACTGCGCAAAAAATATATAGCCATACAGCATGTAAATATTACGTTTTGTTTTAAACATTGAAATTCGTCCTCTCTTATACATAAAAAGCCACACGGAAACACTCCCGTGCGGCTCTCTTCGCTATTTTTTAGGAGTTCATACGTACGTTCACTTCTATGAAATTTCAGCTAAAAAAGGACACACTTGTCCCGAGGACGGCTGAAATTCCAATAATAGACATCATATAAAGAAGATATTTACTCTCACTTTTGATGTCTAACGTGAACGTATGCATGACTTTCCCTCCTTTATGTATAAGATGTGTTCTCATTATATAACTTTAACTATTTTTGGACAAGGCAAGCAAGGGCAATGTTTAAACCACACAATCATGATAAAAAACACCCTATTAATTTCCTATCACTTCTTGTCCTGCCCGTACTATTGCTCTAATCCCGCTACCCCAAAGCCACCAGCTCCAGAATGAGTGGAAATCATCCCGCCCGCCTGGATCCATCTTATATTTTGGAAACCTTTTACTTTAGCAACCTCATCCATCCGCTCCTTAATCCTTTCATCGAGTCCGATGGAGTAGATAAAATAAAGCTGCTCTTTATCGAGGTCGAATTCATTCAAGTAATCACGGAAGAGTTTTTCAGTAGCTCTACTCATTTTACCGCGGTACTTCTTGGTAGACATAAGCTTTCCATCCTTAAGCTCGATACATGGCTTTATTTTCAACAGAGATCCTACGAGAGAAGCCATATTGCTTACGCGTCCACCCGCTTTGAGAAACTCCAGGCTTCCCGGGATGAAGACGAGCCTGGATTTAGGAACGATGGCCTCTATTTTTTCAACAAGGTGTTCCGGTTCAATCTCAGGTTCTTTTTCTAATAAATCAGCGGCATACAATACGATCGCAGCTAATCCTCCCGTAACGTTCAGAGCATCAATGAGAAAAATATCTTCAAATTCTTCCGCTGCAATCACAGCATTTTGAAAAGAAGAAGACGCTTTTGATGTATAACCAATATGGATCATAATGCATTCTGGGAAATTCTCTTTTATCGTTGCAAAAAACTCCTGATACTCATGAGCATTGGTGGAGGTCGTAGAGGGTATTTTCTTCGTACGTCTGTAATAGTCATAAATATCCTGGACCGGCAAGGAACCGTCTAAATAATCATTTCCATCCATAATGATGTGCATGGGAACGACTTGTATCTCGTACTTCTCAGCTAAATCACCTGGTAAGTCGGCACCGCTTTCAGTCGATAAGATGATCCTTCGCATTCTATCTCTCCCTTCGTATATTTAGGTACACGTTCACTCTTCCTGCGTTATGCTTTAACTATACATGAGAAAATCGCATTGTGATAACTATTATTTGCCGTGCTTTTCGTGTCTGGGATTTGATTATTAATGCAGGGATGGGAATCTATGAAATCCCGCCCTTCTTGTATTTCTACTTTGACGTAAGGTCTTACCTTCAAGATCAGGATCTTTTCTGTCTTATTTTCAATTGTGGAATTTTGCAGAAAATTATGGAATAATAGGTAGTTAATACTAGTAGAGACAAGGAGTGATCGTTTGGTACATCTATTAACCTTTCATCATCAACAAAGTGGCAATTTCAGGACTGGTTTTTGGTAAAATAAGCTATTTTCAGGGGGAGTAGTATTGAAAAAAATATGCAGCATGTGGACGGATGAACAGGAAGCATTAGGTATTATTGAATGGGAAGACGAAGTATTTGGCACGTGTTTTCGACCAATAAAACTTTCCGAGCACGATTATGGAGGCTTTACCCTAATCGGCAGGCGCTGGTACACCACTTACAATGGAGCACGTGAGTTCTTTCGACATAAGACAAACAGCCTGCGAATTAATGGACGCATGAAGAAAAAAGACTTAGGGTCCATGAATTACGTAGTAAAAAGAAGTCATAAAGATACTTATAACGTAACAGACAAAACGCTAAGCACAGGCTCAAAGTAGCCAATGCTTTGCTTACTCACTAGTAAAAGTAAGTCGAGGTTTTAAAAAATAAAGACTGCCATCTTATCATATCGTACACAGAAGTAGAAAAATCCCGCCTTTGGCAGAAGGCGGGCCGGGTTCCTTGAGTATTAACGTGCTAAAGTTGATCGTTTACTTGTTTCATTGCATCTTTAAATTCCAATATTATACAAATATAGAATAATATGAAACTTTATAAGAGAATCTCTCGTAAACAGACCGTAAGTAAAATTTTTATAATGGAGAGGATATTTGTTTTGAATATGAGAGGTATTAAGAAGTATTTTAAGCTTGCTGTATGGTTTTCTTTACTATTTTTAATTATTGGCTGCTCTAACTCCAGCTCTGGTTCAGGTCCAAGTTCCTCAGTATAAAAAAACAACTCAACTTCCGAATCCTCAGCCGAAGAAACTAAAGAGAAAGAGGATGAAAGTGAGAGTAAGCAAAACATACGAGCTGCTTTGGAGAGCATGTTTAATGGACCGACTGAAAAGTTGGAAATAGCATTAGAAGGTATGGAAAACGAGGGGTTTGGAAGCGAAGACTTCAAGAAGCACCTTAGTGATTATGCCGAATACTTTGAACAACATTATAAACCCTATGTAAGTGACAGTTTCTATGAAGCTTCTTTTATAGACTCTCCAGATGCTTCCTATTACCTAAAAGCAGCACATCCCGATGCTCAGTTAAAAACGGAAGGTATAACGATAGAAGAAAAGGAAGGCTATTACAAATTTTCTATGGATGTGTCCTATACAAATAACAAAAGCGGTGCAAGTAAAACCGTGGAAATCAGAGGCCATGCCCAAACGAATGAAGAAGATAATGTCAGTAGTATTAATTTTATAAACCCAAATGAGCTTTATCAGGAATTAAGTTAAGAAATTCAGTCCCCTGAGTTACCCAAAAA
>NZ_JBAPTY010000190.1:0-1967 GCF_049282395.1 Halobacillus sp.
GCAGCGTTTAAGATGGAAGGTCCGATTATTAAAGATATCTTAGAGGCAGAGGAAGCTGTGGTCAATTATTCTGGAGAAGCAGACTTCCCAGAATATGAAAACCGCTCCTGGGAGAAACAGGAAGGTAACTTGACTGCTCAGTTTGTTACGGAAGGAAAAATCTATCGCTCGATACAGGAAGAGTTAAAAAAAGCAGGAGACGGCGATGAAGTGTGGCTCGGCATGTACTACTTGTCGGATCGCAAAATTATAGACCTTCTGGACAAGGCAGCGGATCGCGGAGCAACCGTCAATATTGTGATGGATCCGAATAAAAAGTCCTTCGGGCATGAGAAACCCGGACTCCCTAACCTGCCAGTAGCAGCCGAAATGCAGCGGCTTGGAAATAACAACATTAACCTACGGTGGTATGATGTCAATATTGAACAGTACCATGCAAAAATGCTGTATATCAATAAAGGCAGTGACAGTGTAATCATCGGGGGTTCTGCGAATTACACCCGGCGTAACCTGGCGAATTTAAACCTGGAAGCGGATGTGGTTATTAAAGGGAATTCCGACGAGGATGTTTTTCAAGAGGTAGACCAATATTTCGATCGGATCTGGAATAATGACAGCGGCCATTACACAGCAGACTATGAGGAATACAAAGGGAATTTAACTCTTGTTCGCTACATTACGTATCATCTTCAAAAATGGACCTGGTTTACTACCTATTAAAAAAGGCTCGCTGACACTGTCAGTGAGCTTTAACTTTAACTTAGTCTAAAATGCCTGAAGCTTTCTCCTGATCGGTCAGGATTAGAAGAACTTTTCCTTCATCCATATCCTCTTCGTATTCTTCAGCTTCAGACTCTGAGACTCCCATTTCCTGCAGTTTCGTACGCAGCTCGTCACCTTGTTTACTGAAAATGTTACTGATGATTTTGGTGAAATCCTGGTTGGAAAACCCGATCGTGTTTGCATCTACATTATTGGCGATCCGCTTGGTACGGTCGTCATCATGGGAAAGAACGTATATATCGGTTGGGTGGATTCCATTATCCTGTAATAATTTAACGTCCTGCATTAGTTTTTCATCATTGCTATACTCTCGAATCATCGGTTTCATTCGTATCCTCTCCTCTTTGCAATAATGATGTACAGTAGAAATAATACCCTTTTACTTATTGTAGAAACATAACAATGTTCTCTTTTCTTTAAGAAGGATTTATCAGGATAGGAGTCGAAAAAGTACGCAATGGAGGGGAAAATTATGAATAAAAATAAATCTAATATTATCGCCACGTTTTCTATTGCAGGATATGATCCGAAAACTGGAGAGTTAGGAGTGGCCGTACAGTCGAAATTTCTAGGGGTAGGTTCGGTTGTTCCCTGGGCCAAAGCGGGTGTGGGGGCAATTGCCACCCAGGCTTTTGCTAACCCTTCCTACGGACCGAATGGACTTTCCCTTCTTGAAGAAGGCTATACAGCGAATGAAGTGATTGAGAAACTGACGTCGGAAGACGAATTTTCAGAAGATCGTCAGGTAGGGATAGTAGATGCAAAAGGATACACCGCAACGTTCACAGGGAAGCAGTGTTATGAGTGGGCAGGTGGCCTAACAGGAGAACATTATGCGGCACAGGGAAATATTCTGGTAAACGAAGAAACGGTAACCCATATGGGGCGTGCTTTTGAGCAAGCTTCAGGGTCTCTCGCTGACCGTTTGCTGGAAGGATTAAAAGCTGCCCAGGAAGCTGGAGGAGACAGTCGCGGTAAGCAATCCGCTGCTATTTATGTTGTCAAAGAAAAAGGCGGGTACGGCGGCTTGAGTGACGTTTTTGTGGATCTACGGGTAGATGATCACCCTGAACCTATCCAGGAGCTTATACGCATTTATCAACTGCAACAGCTCTATTTTGGAGAAACCCTTGAGGAGCATAGGTTACCCGTTGAAGGGGAAGTAAAAGCGGATATTATCGCTC
>NZ_JBAPTY010000191.1:0-13581 GCF_049282395.1 Halobacillus sp.
GAAGTCAAGATATATGATTTAAGAATATATAGTGAAGTTTTTAAACGCAAACTACTGAGCCAGATGTAGTCATTCATAAGATTCCATATTATTCCACCTCAGGTCAACCATAAAATTCCACTTAACATTGTATGAATATTTCTAAAATTTTATATCGAAATTACATAGGATAATTGACATAAAAATTCACGAACGTTATACTGAATTCATAAAATAGTTTGGGGGATGGCCATGAATTATGTCATTGGAATTGATGGCGGAGGTACGAAAACGACCTGTTTGTTTATGGAAGCCGGCCAAAATAAGCTCCCGGCCCAGCCGAAACGAATGGTAGGGAAAGGCACAAATCCTCATATTATTGGTTTTGAGGAAGCTGGAGCAAGACTGGTAAATTTAATCAGACAGGGGCTTACACAATTTTCGATCGCGCCACAACAGATCGTTGGAGTGGGATGTGGACTGGCTGGCGTTGGACGCCAAGATGATGAAGAACATATGACGGAGTTACTGAGAAAAAAATTTTACTCTCTTGAGTTTTCTGAAAATTGCCATTTGTTTGTCGCATCGGACAGCGTGATTGCATTGAAAGGGGCTCTCCCTGAAGAATCTGCGAGCGGCATGCTCGTCATCGCCGGTACCGGATCCAATGCGATTGCCATCGATGAAAACGGAGTGATCATTCGCTGCGGCGGGTGGGGACATCTAATTGGAGACGAAGGCAGCGGTTATTACATATCTTTGAAAGCGCTATCAAAAGTGTCGAAAGCTGCGGATGGTCGTGGCCAGGACACCGCGATTACATCCTTACTTTTAAGCGATCTTAATTTGGAACAACCGGCGCAGCTTATATCGTATTTATATGGCCGGCCCCATGAAAAGCACGAGATTGCACGATTAGCCAGGCATGTAATTGCTGCTTCGGAGCAGGGAGATGAAGTAGCGATTGCTATATTGCAAGAAGCGGCGGAGGAACTGATCCTTCATGCAGCAAGCTTGTATCGGGAATCTTCATCGTTTACATCAGAAACACCGGTTACGGCAGCGGGATCTATTTTTCAACATTCAGCGGTTGTAAAACAGCATTTCATTGAACAATTACATAAGCGGAGGCTGGGAACTTATTGTAAAGCTTTCGGACCGCCGGAATTCGGGGCCTGTTTACTCGCAAAGTAAAGAAAGGTGGTAAGGAATATGGAAGATTCTTTAGCTTTATTAACTACAGAGCAGCGAAATCTGCGGTCAAAACATATGGATCAAATGTCGACAGGCGAAATCTTAACGGTTATGAATAAAGAAGACCAGCGGGTTGCGGAAGCTGTGCAAACCGTACTTCCTCAAGTGGAGGAAGCGATCAAGCATATTACCACAGCTTTAAAAAAAGGAGGACGATTGTTTTACGTAGGGGCAGGAACTAGTGGAAGACTTGGCATCCTGGATGCGTCAGAATGTCCCCCTACCTTTATGGTTCCGCCGGATAAAGTTCAGGCCGTTATGGCAGGTGGAGGCAGTGCGCTGTCCCGTGCCCGGGAAAATACGGAGGACAATGAGCAGCAGGGTAAAGTGGACCTTAAAGAGAAACAGCTCACTGACCTGGATGTGGTGGTAGGAATTACAGCAAGCGGCCGTACTCCATATCCTATCGGGGCTTTGAAATACGCAGGGGAGAAAGGTGCTTATACGATATCGCTCTCTTGCAATCCCTTATCGGAAATCAGTGCTTTTGCTAAAACTTCCATTGAAGTAGTGGTAGGACCAGAAGTATTGACAGGATCGACTCGGTTGAAAGCAGCAACAGCCCACAAGATGATATTGAACATGATTAGCACCACAACGATGGTTCATCTCGGGAAGGTCTATGAGAATTTAATGGTCGACGTTCATGCAAGTAATCATAAGCTGCGCGAGCGGGCCAAACGAATCATTGTGGAGTGCACGCAGGCATCTTATGAAAAAGCTGACCAGACCTTAGTGGAGGCAGATTTTCAAGTGAAGCCGGCTATTGTCATGCTCCAGTCAGGAGTTTCTTATGAAAAAGCACTTAACCTGCTGGATAAAAACGAGGGGCATCTGCGGCAGGCACTGAGAACACAGGATGAATGATTTGAATACCACACTGTGGGTTTCAAATAAATTTACCAAATAAAAGGGGGAGCTTGCATTGACCATTTGGCGAAAACAATCGGCCTGGTTCATGTTGGTGGCATTTTTGGTTTTAGTTTTAGCAGCGTGCGCTCCGGGAGCAGGATCGGAGGACACAAGCAGTGAAAGTGAAGGTTCTGATTCGGAAGGAAGCTCTGAATCTGGCGGAGATGGAGAAATTTCCGGGGAGCTTGAAATTCAGTATTTCGTTGGAGGGTATGGAGATTCCTGGTGGAAGGAAGTTATCGGTGATTTTAAAGAGAAATACCCTGATGTAACCATAACGGAACATGCGGGTCCAAATATCAATGAAGAGATGCGCTCGCGCTGGGTCTCCGATGATCCGCCTGATGTTGTCTATATTGATGGTGCAGGATCCAGTGAAACTCAAATGGTGGAAGATGGCCAGCTAATGAATTTGACGGAATGGATGAACGGCATTGAACTTGAAGACGGTACACCCTTAAGTGAAAGCTTTATTGTAGATCCGGCTAAATATGATGGCGATGTTTATAGTCTGCCGCTCGTTTTTGATACGTGGGGCACATGGTATGACAGTGCCTGGTTTGAAGAAAAAGGCTGGGATGTGCCGAAAGACTTCCCAGGTTTCATGGATACGATGGGACAGATTAAACAAGAAGAAGACATTGCCCCATTTGTAACCACGGGCCAGTATCCTTATTACTTCTTACGTGGAATGCTGTATCCAGCATTCGGTGCTGCAGGCGGTGACGAACTTCTGAATAAAGTTATTAAAGGAGAAGAAGGTGCCTGGACTAGTGAACCAGTACTTAATGTAATGAAAAAAGTAGAACAGATGCAGAAAGAGGGCTACATTGATCCTGGATTTGGCGCTTTGAACCATACACAGTCGCAAATGAACTTCCTGATGCACGATAACGCGTTCATTCCTGTTGGGTTCTGGCTTCCGAATGAAATGGAAAAAGATACGCCGGAAGACTTCCAGTATGGTTTTATTCCGTCTCCTATGCAGGATGAAGGAGAACCATATGCGATTGTACCGGACCTGAGACCGCTTGCTATAGCTGAAAAAGCGGAAAACCCAGAAGCAGCTAAAGCATTTGTAGAATTTGTGTTTACGAAGGAATATGCGAAATTGTTCTCTGAGCACACCGGTGCGATTATGAACCTTCAAGGTGTTGACTTAGCATCCAGCGAAGAGGTTCCACAGTTCTTAATCGAAGCGAATAAGATGATCAACGATCCGGATCAGGTTCAAATTTATCAGAAACCACACCCGATGAGTTCAAATTTAGAAACGCCAATCAGTAACTCACTCGTTTCCCTGATGCTTGGTAATATTACAGCTGAAGAGTTTGTAGAAGAAGCTGAAAAAGCAGCCAGTGAGTATCGCAGCAATTTGGAATAAGACATAAAAGGGATGGAATGTGGAGGCTCAAGCCAATTCCACATTCCATTTTTCCTACCTATCTTGAAAAGAGGTGAAAGAGATGGTTCAGTCGAAAAAGCAGCGTAATCTGTTTCTTGCTTTTTGTCTCGTACCTACGTTCTTAATGTTTTCAGTGTTTACTCTCTATCCATTGTTCAATGGATTGTATTACTCCTTTTTTGAGTGGTCGGGAGCATCGTCTCTCGCTGAGTTTGTCGGATTTGATAATTATAAACGGCTGTTAAACGATGAAATTATCCCCTTAACTATACTTCACGACTATTTTCTTGTGGTTACGAAAGTAATTGGCATCATGATTCTAGCAACTTTTTTTGCAGTTGCGTTAACCCAAATGAAAATAAAAGAAGCCCCTTTTTACCGCATCGTCTTTTTCTTCCCGAATATTATGTCGGTCGTGGTTATCGGTATTCTGTGGATGTTCATCTACAACCCGAGTCTTGGACTTGTTAACTCAGGACTGGAGTTTATCGGCCTTGAAAGCTGGACGCGCCCATGGCTTGGAAGTGAAGACTGGGCGCTGCCAAGTCTTGTACTGCCTTCTGTCTGGGCGGGGATTGGATTATTCATGCTTATGTTGATGGGTGGAATTTCAAATATCTCCAAAAGCTACTATGAAGCCGCGGAAATTGATGGAGCGACGGAATGGCAGCAGTTTTGGAAAGTAACGCTGCCACTGATTTGGCCGCAGATTAAAATATCCATTTTATACATTATTATTACCACATTAAATGGATCCTTTATTATCGTTCAAGTAATGACAAAGGGCGGTCCGAATAACTCCACACACGTGATGGGGTCATACTTATATGAACAGGCTTTTGTAAAATACAACTTCGGCTACGGAGCGACAATCGGTGTCATGATCCTGATTTTATCTCTAATTACTGTGCTGATTATGCAGTTCTTTATGAGAAGAGAGAAAGTAGAATATTAACCGGCAGGAGGGGAGACAGTGAAACGTAAAGGCGGATTTTTCTCACGATCTTTTGTGCGCATTCCACTCATTATTTGGTCGCTCGCTGTTTTATATCCGATCGTATGGATGATTCTTGGGGCCTTTAAATCCAATGCTGAGATTTACTCTAATCCCTGGGGGATGCCTGAATCATTTAATTTCGGTAACTTCGTGGACGCATGGACCAATTATAATATCGATATCAGTGTGTTTAATAGTTTAATTGTTACCGGTCTTGGGGCGTTATTGACGCTTGCTATGGCCATTCCGACTTCTTATGCTCTGGAGCGGATGAGGTTCCGGGGTAACCGGCTGTTATTTACGTTATATATTTCAGCGATGATGATTCCGATGGTGCTCGGGTGGATTCCGTTGTTTTTCTTATTGATGCAGCTGAATCTGCTTGATAATATCTTTGGACTTGCTATCGTTTATGCCGTCAGCCAGCTTCCATTCAGTATTTTTGTGCTGACCAGCTTTATGGCAACGATCCCTAAATCATTGGAGGAGGCTGCATCCATTGATGGGATGAGCCCTTACGGCATTCTATGGAAAATTATCACACCACTTTCGACAACAGGGATTATTACCGTAACCATAATGAACATGATACAATTTTGGAATGAATACTTTATGGCGTTGATTTTTTTACAATCCGAAGAGAACTATACGCTGGCACTCGCAATTGATTACATTAGTAATGAGACGCAATATACCAATGCATGGGGAACGCTGTTTGCAAGTCTTGTCATTGCAATTGTTCCTGTTATTATTCTCTATGCAATATTCCAGCGCAGGATTGTGAAAGGCATGACTGAGGGAGCTATTAAAGGATAAGCGTGGTGATATGGATGAAGAACTCTTTAACTGGCGGGCTCGTAATATTGAACGAAATGAAGGATAAGCTTCCCCCATCTGAGCGTAAAATCGCGCAGTTTATACTTGATCAGCCTCATGAGGCGATCCATTGTACGGCCAGTCAACTGGGAGATTTAAGTTCTACTAGCAGCGCGGCCGTCATGAGATTATGCAAGTCTCTGGGGTTAAAAGGATTACAGGAGCTTAAATTGCGTATATCTGGTGATTTACAGAAAAAGCCTGGCTCCAAATACCGGGATATTCAGCCGGGTGAGCAGCCGGACTCTATTGTTGAAAAAGTAACAAGTAACAGCATGCAGGCAATCAATGAAACGACTGAGCTGGTCGATTATCAATCGCTGGCGCGGGCGGTTGAAGTGCTTAAGAACGCCCGGAGAATCCACTTCTTTGGTGTTGGGGCGTCTGGCATAGTGGCCCAGGATGCTCAGCAGAAATTCTTGAGGATGAACAAAAGTACATCCGCGTTCACAGACCTTCACAATGCGGTCATGAATATTGCTAACGTGGATGGGCAGGACGTGGTCTTTGGGATTTCATTTTCCGGAGAAACGTATGAAACAGCTAAAGTCATGGAGATCGCGAAGGAAAAAGGTGCAAAAACGATCAGCCTGACAAGATACGGTCAGTCACCGGTGACGAATTCAGCTGATATCTCCTTGTATATTTCCGCTTCCCGGGAGATACCAGCGCCATTCAGGAGCGGTGCGACTTCTTCCCGTCTTGCCCAGCTTCATATGATTGATATCCTGTTTGTGAACTTGGTTACGGAGCAGTATGAGCAAGCTTCCGCCTACTTTAATGAAATTACAGATGTAATGAACCAGCTAAAAGGAAAATAACAAACAGATCCATTAATTTCCACCTCAGGTCATCCATATTATTCCACCTCAGGTCTTGCATAATTTTCCATTTATCCATCTACTTGCGGATCTGCAGGTGGTTTTTAGCTTTTCAGTCAGGGCATAACAGTTGTTCTAAAATCTAAAACCCCTTACCATAGAAGAAGTATAATATAAGCAATGAACATGAAAAGGTGGATGCTGCAGTGAAGCAATTCCTATATAGATCCTATTGGCTCCGCCGGTTACTAGCCTCTGATCCTGGACGGAAACGTTTGAATCAGGCTGGTAAAGCGACCATTAGTTTAATTTCCTCCGTTTTTACAACTACTCTTATTTTAAGTCTCCTGGGTCTTGAGCCGCTTTTGCCATCTATCATCTCAGGAATTGCCGGTCTTATGGGAATCATGGTCGTAATGGATGATACAAAAGAAAAGAAGCAAGTAACTACCCTGCTGCTTGCGCTGTCCGCTGGGTGTGGCGTGACGTTAGGCTCCTTATTAGCCTGGAATGCCATCCTCGTTTCCGCATTAATGATTATCATTATATTTAGTGGCTTTTACTTCTCGAGGTATGGGAGCCGATACTTTTCGCTTGGTATGATTGGGTTTTTTACAGTCTATTTTTCCTCTTTCTTAAAACTATCACCCGCCCAATTTCCCTTGTTTTATTTGGCCATCGCCATTGGAATCCTCTATGCATTCCTTTATAATTTTGTCATTTTTAAGGACTCTGTTCAGCTTCTCAAGCGAAGTATGCGTTCTTTTCATCGCCAGGCAAACCTTACATTTCAACTCTTAATCGAAATTATTCAAGATCCTGAAACGAGTGAATCACGAAGAAGAAAGCTTGAGTACAACGTTCGGAAGTTGAGGGAATACGCGAATAATGTTTCCACTGACTTAAGTGCTCAGGATATTAAAGGGATCTGGCCAGGTCTCACAGCAAAGCAGCTTAAGCTCTATGTGTTCGATACGGCTATGTTTGTTATGACGCTGGCTGACAGTTTACAAAAATTGAAAAAAGATGACGCGCTCGAGATGGCTGAATTGCGCAAGTTGCTTATTCAGGTTATTTCCACATTGCAGGCAGCCGAGGTTCTTGATCAGGACTATAAGGAGAAAAACCTCGCGGAAGCGGAAGATGTCATTAGGTCGTTGCAGTCATTCATAAATGATCTATTCAACAATCAGCCTTCCCGTCCGGAAGGGTGGATTTACTTACTTCGCCGCATAGAAGCTATTGCAAGCCATGTTACAGAAGGAGCACTCCGCATCCAGTATTCTCTGCAAGCGATCGATATTCCACACTCAGATGAAGAGGATGAAGCGGAAGAAGACGAGGAAGATGACAAAGAGGAGAAAGGGCTGAAGCCCACCACAAAAAAAGCAATTCAAGCCCTCATTGCCGGGACGATTGCCATTATAGTAGGTTATCTCATCTCTCCTATTCAGCCATATTGGGTACTGCTGACTACATTTATTGTTCAATTGGGCACAGAGACGGTAGGCCGGACTTATTTGAAGGGATTAGAACGCTCGGTGGGAACGCTGATTGGTGCCATAATTGGTTTTATCCTTGCTACTCTTGTGTCTGGAAACTCGACGCTTGAAGTGATCCTCCTGTTTTCTGTGATTTTTTTAGCTTTTTATTTATTAACGGTTTCCTACACCATTATGAGTCTGTTTATTACCATGCTGATTGCCTTTATGTATGACCTGATCCTCGGCGGAATTAGTATGGAACTGTTAGGTGCCCGAGTTATCGATACTATTGCAGGAGGCGCTATCGCTCTTGGAGTTTCCGCTTTTATTTATCCCACCAAAACCATGGACAAGGTATCGGAAGCTTTCACGGATTACTTAAATGAGCTGGATTCTTATGTCCAACGGTATATTCACAGTCTAAAGGAGCCGACAGGTGTTAAAGACATGGCGGATATTGCTTTCGAACTGGATGGCAGAATTCAAACCATTGAAGATGAATCGAAACCTGTTCTTCAGGGTCCTGGTGCCCGGAAATATTCTGGACTTCCACGCTGGATTACCATCTTTACCGCTATTAACTATTATGCCAAGCATTTAGTCGCCTCTTCCTATCAGAAGAAATTCCACTATCCAAAAGAAGTAAGCAGCGTTTTCCTAACAGTGGAAGAGAAATTCACGCATAACATTCAAGTGTTAACGAAGATGATTGAAACAGATGAATGGACAGGGACGTTGCATGATTTACAGGAAGAACGGGAAAAAATTGAACGCTTCGCTCCTGGTCATCAAGACAATCAAGGTGATCTTGTTCATCATTTGTACTATATCTGGAAAATTAATCAGTCCCTCTTGATGCTAGGTCATCATATGGGAATTGACAAAGAAAAATAACATGAGAAAATCCATTTTTCCATACATGCACAAAACGAGCAGCTTCCCCATCCAGGAAGCTGCTCGTTCTTATGAATTATTAAGACTGTGTTTACGTTTACTTTTTTTCTATTAGTCTAAATCCAATATACTCAAGCGCGGACTCCAGATTCGGCACCGTTTTAGTATTTAGATGAAGAAGCTGAGTGTTATTGACTTCATGTTTTGCAATTTCCGGCGTAATCCCCGTCATGATCGTTTCCATTCCCATCAGCTTTAAAGATCGCACCAGTTCAATCAGCACACTTGGAAAGGTGTTATCCACGATTACGAGTCCGGACAAGTCGATAACGAAAGAGTCGATATCGTTATCAACTCCGTACTGAAGTACTGTTTCCATAATCTTATCTGCTCTGTATCCATCAATAATACCCTGAAGTGTCAAAATAGAAACACCGCTCGTAATCGGAATAATGGGGACGTTTAATAGCCCCATGTTATATTTCGTTTCATCCAAGTCAATAAGATGAGAAAGAATCTCGGCCATTGATTTTAAATATTCCACTTCTTCATTACTGAAGTTCTTTTCTTCTTTATCCATCACACATAAGGTACCAAATACGTGACCATTCGTGTTTTTTAACGTGACACCAAGAAATCCTTTTACTTCCAACTGGGACGTGACTTCGAGTTCTCTCGTTAATTCATCCTTTGTTAAATTATCCGTGTGCATAAAATCCCTATCGTCCGAGATAATCAGCCGGCAGTAAGTTCCGCCATACTCTACGCTATACCCTTCAGGGATAATTTCGTCTTCTCTATTAAACGAGCTAAGAACTGTCATCGCTGTCTCGCCGCGCTGTGTCACATATGCTGTATTTACATTTAATTGCCTGCTGATGATTTCAAACATTTTACGGGACACCGTTTTTAATGAGTGAAATTCGGAAGAGGCTAAATTATATTGACTGGACATAAATACCTTCCCCTTTACCTCTTATGGTGAAAAACCTTATTCTATTCTACCATAATAATCACTCAGAAGAATGAGAGATTGGTCCTTTTTAAAAAGAACACAGGCTCCGTCAATGTATATCTCTTTCACCGCAGCTTCTTAAAATGGAGGCATGTAACCCCTGATTTCCTTCGTAATAAGTAATCTGGTTTCCTTCTATGGAATGTCCGTGAGAGGAGCATCCACTTGAAAATCTACATAATTACATTGTTACTCTCATTTTCTGCATGGTTTTTGATTCATTGGGGAATGAGTCTTGAGGAAGCCGAAGTGATCAACGAATCCTTCTATTGGGGCTTATTCTTCTTATTATTGGAGCCAGCTTTTATATTGGCCAAACGGGATTTCTTCATAAATTTTTCGGAGGCTTTAAGAGACTCTCACAATTGATCATTCCACATTCGAGAGCTCAGGAACGAGCAGATAAGAGAATTGCAGAAGATTTCGAAAGGAGAGATTGGAAAGAAGTATGGCTTGATCGTTGTATGTTGATTTTCTTAGCAGCAGGGGGAGGATCCATACTGTATTCTATTATTCTCTTGTGGCTCCTCTCATAAATAAGAAAGGCGGTCTACACATGAAGAAATTATTATTAACGGGTTTTGAACCTTTTTTAAATTTTGCGTTCAACCCGACCGAATCCATCGTAGAATATCTGGATGGACGGACGATTGGAAACTATACCATCCACGGGGTGGTTCTGCCAGTAGATTTTAATCGTTCAGCTGAAGAGCTGATTACTCATTATTACCACATTAATCCCGAGGCTGTCATCACATTAGGAATGGCGGCTCATCGCAAAAGAATTACACCTGAACGGGTAGCGATTAATATTAAAGACGGGGCTCCGGATAATGATGGATACGTCCCTGAGGATGAACCGATTCAGGAAGATGGGGCCGATGCTTACTTTTCTAAGCTTCCTATTAAAAATATAGTTACATGTCTAAGAGAAAAAGGAATTCCCGCTGCAATTTCTAACACGGCGGGTACCTATCTTTGTAATAATGTTATGTATTCGCTGCTGCATGAACTTTATCAAAATGAGAAAACGATCCCTGCAGGTTTTGTCCATATACCAGCATCTTTTGAAATTGCGATGGACGAGCCTGAGATGCCAGCGTGGCCACTATCAACCTTGCAAGAAGGTATCGAAACGATGATTCAGACCCTGGAGTAAGAAGGAGGATCCATTTTATGGTAGTATCTGGGCAAATTCACTATAAAAACCATCATATTGACTTTGAAGTTAATTACCAGCACGAGGATATTTCAGAGAGTGGAATTAGAAGTGAAGAGGCGAAGCATGGCCTCATTCATGCGATTAATCGAAAGTTTCGTGTGAAATACCCACTTTCAAGTGAGATCGATCAGATCCGCGTCAGCCGTTTTTAAAATGGAATATAAAAAGGCACCCCCATAGGGTGCCTTTTTTAGGATGCTTTTCCTTTGTTGACAGCTGGTTTTTGAGAAGAAGACGAGCCGAGGTTCGGCATATTAATTCGTCCGGTAACCAAATTCCCAAAAGGAACCAGATTAAATAGATAACTCATAACAATGGGACCTGCTACACCTAAAACAAAGAATGCTAAAATATAAACGACTAAATTAGATGGCAGCTGAATGGACTCAAACCATCCGACCGCATTATATTGAAACAAGGGGTGAAGTAGATAAATGCTGTAGGAACAGCTGCTGATCCAAAGGACAGGCTTAGGTACTTTATTTAATTTCATAGCAATCAGATAGAGGACACAAAATACAAGGAACGTGTAGAAAATGATATCAAACCTTTTTGAGCTGACAGCGGTCAATATGCCGGAAATTCTTAAATAGATAGGAATTATGCCGGCAAAGACGGCTCCGCCGATAATCCAAAATCTATATTTCTTCAGATAAGAAAGAAATTCGTCGAGATGTTTTCCTGCGTAATAAGCAACAGTGAAGTAGAAAAACCAGCCGAGAAACGGAAGCTGATAATACTCCCACATAAATTCAAGACCTGAGATCGTACCCTTAAAGTTAAAAAATCCGAGATATATAAGGTTAATCATTAAGGCAAGACTGATCACCAATAGCGGAGGGAAGCGGTCAAAGGATTTCTTCAATAAAAAGTGCAGCGCGTAAAACTGAAAAATAATCAGTACGAAATATCCGTGCCAGGCGCCAAGGAGTGTTTTCTTAAAGAATAACTCGCTAAATGCTGACCAAGTTAATCCATCGAGACCAAGGGCATACATGGAATAAACAGCTGCGAGCACGAGGTAAGGAACCAGAATATATAGTATTCTTTTCTTCCAAAATGATTTCGGGAGGCGGTCAGGATAAGAGTAAGATAGCAAAAACTCCGAAATCATGACGAAGACCGGTGTGGCGAACATCATGCTCATATTAATTAAATAGGTGACGCTTGTTGTAGAAGCTGATACGTCGAGATTGCTTCGGGCCATTGTAATAGAATGAATAAGAACAACACACATACAAGCAACAAATCGAATAAAGAAAATTTCATTTACAAAGCCTTTTTTCAAGAGTCGAGGCCTCCTTTTATTATACTCTGTCATTGTATTACGATTTCAGCTAGATTGATATAACAATTTCATGATATTTAATAGTTTAATCCAGGGATTTATTTCCACCTCAGGTCATCCATTTTATGGATGACCTGAGGTGGAAGGTTTTGGTAGGATTAGCCTGGTGTCTTGATTTATAATAGAGTCATTACTAGAGAGGGGAGTTTTCCAATGAAGTATATCCGTTATCGTAAAGAAGGTACTATTTATTATGGGGTGCTCGAAAGCGAGACAATAACCCGGCTGGATGGCAATTACATAGAAGGCCCTGTTCAAAAGTTATCTGCCACCGATTCGCTGGATGAGGTGGAAGTTTTAGCTCCTACTGAACCGGGACAGCTCATTGCTATAGGTCTCAACTACGCGCTTCACGCTGAAGAACAAGGGAAGCCTCTTCCTGAAGAACCAATGATGTTTATGCTGTCACCAACAGCCATCATCGGGCACAATGCTGGTATTACCCTGCCAACAGAAGATCACCGGATTGATTATGAAGCCGAATTGGCTATAGTAATAGGGAAAGAAGCGAAGGATGTAACAATAGAAGAAGCTTTATCTTATGTGTTAGGTTACACGTGCGGCAATGATGTATCCGACCGCTATTTGCAGAAGAAAGATGGCCAGTACACCCGTGCCAAGTCTTATCCTACTTTTAAGCCTCTAGGACCAGTGATTGAGACCGACCTTGATCCCGGGAATACTGAAATCAAACTTACACTGAATGGAGAAATAAAGCAGGATTCTAGTACGAGTGATTTAATCCATAGTGTAGAAGAGCTCCTCGTACAGGTCACTAAAGTGATGACACTAAAGCCAGGGGATGTTCTTATGACTGGAACGCCCTCAGGAGTTGGACCGCTTTCTCCTGAAGATGAATTAGAAATTGAAATCGAAGGCATAGGCAAACTGCGCAATTATGTAAATAAATAAGAAAAAGAGTCTTGCGAACTTTCTCGCAAGACTCTTTTTTTGGTAAAGTCCTTCATTTGGATCTGGAACACACTAGCTGGCAAGAAGGTTATTTCTCAAAAATTATCTTTATATAATTAAAATGTAAAAAGTGTAATATATGAATCAATAATCCTCTTAAAGCCTTGGAATTACTGAGGTAAAAGTTGGAATTCCCTGTAATAATAATTCAAAAATTAACCATTTTTCTCTAAAATCCCTTTATATAAGGTTTCAATATAACTTTCATGGGAACTAAGGATAAAAAATAGCACAATAATTGGCAGCTGATAGGAAATTAAAGGAAAAGGGTTGATAGATGTGAGCGGAGAAAATCGTAATAAAGATCAATCTTCTAACGATGATTCCCTCCTAAAAGATCTTAGAGGAAATGTTAAGGAGAAAGCAAAAATTTTTGTGAAAAAGTTCCAAGTGTCTCTGAAC
>NZ_JBAPTY010000192.1:0-2332 GCF_049282395.1 Halobacillus sp.
GTGCTGGATTCAGGTTCATGTTGACCATTTTCAACTTCTTCCTGTTGCTCATCAGGTTCCTGCACATCCATTTTCTTTAATCCATCTTCATTCAGGCGATACACTTCATTCGTAATAATGACCGCACTTTCCATATTGCTCGTTATAATTAAAGCCGCTCCACCCTCTGCTTTATGGTCATTAATTAAGCTGCTCAAGATCACCTTACTCTCTAAATCAATATTCTGATCCGGCTCTTCCAAAATCACCAGAGCGGGCTTATGAACAAGGGCCTTAGCAAAGGAAAGGCGCTTTCTTTCCGAGAATGTGAGCTTTTTAATACCTTGAGACTTCTTAACGGATAAATTTACTTTATGTAATAACTCATCAATATCCGCCTTTTTGCCATAAAGCTGCTGGTGAAATTTTAAATATTCATAAGGAGTTAACCGCTCATAGATTCCTTCCTCATGCTGCACTAATCCAATTCGATTGCTATACCGCTTCCAGCTGGAGGGAGGGTAATCATTTTGGCCAAAATAACACACCTTTCCTGAGCCGGCGTCCTGTCCGGTCAAGATGCTTAATAGTACTTTACCCACGATATGGTCGCATTGGATGGCTGCTACTTCTCCCTGGTTAAGCTGGAAGGTAAAGGGGTGAAACCATACTTTATCTCCATCGACCTTGCCTAGGTTTTGTATTGATATGATAGGCTGCTCTGACATCCAAATCACTCCAGGATTATTAGTATTCTAGCTTCTATATACAGCTTACACGGTGAGTGAAAAATAAGGAAATAGTAATTTTACATTAACGACTTCATATAAGTATCTTCAAACCGAGTTTGTCATTCGTATCGCGCCTCGATATGAGTGATACGCCTTTAGTTATTCAACACTGATTAAAGCAATACCTGTGCGCAGATCATCATTGAAACTTGAGGGAACACTTTAATCGTCGTTTATTTTCAGAACAACCATAGCGTTAAGTAAAGGATGCAACTAAAGAAATTGATCCCTTTCTCAGTAAAAAAGAAGCGGCAATTTACAATATTATACTTTTTTGAACAAATTACTCTGTGGGGTTGGTATAATCATATACAGTACCTATCTTATTAAATACGAGGTGGTTAATTAGTGGAAAAGCTCATTTCCTGTGATTGCGAATATGATGAGAGAGTTTGTTTTGCGCTCCAACAGAACCATGTCCCTTTTATTAATCGTTTAACGCTTGAGAATCCTAGTAAAGAAAAATATTACGGTATTAAAATAACTCTTACCTCCAACCCTTCCTTTTTTGAAACCAAAACCATCTATTTAGACTCATTAAATCCTGAAGAATCTATTGAATTTAAACCAGATATCCAATTGTCTGCCGATTACCTTAGTAATCTTGAGGAAAGCATGAAAGGTTATTTCAGCATAAAAATAGAAATGGGCGAGCTGGAAGTCTATCAGAAAAACTTAGCTGTGGATATTTTGTCCTTCGATAGCTGGCCGGGCTCCAGTGTCATTCCTGAAATCATTTCGAGTTTTGTAACGCCAAACCGTCCTTTTATTATGGAAATTATAAAACAGGCATCTGGAATTATGCATAAAAACACCGGAATTTCCTCTATGGATGGCTATCAAAGCGGAGATGCTAATCGTGTGATTGCCCAACTGTCAGCGATCTACTCCGCTATCTCAGAGCAAAGAATCACGTATGCTAACCCTCCTGCAAGCTTTGAAGCTGAGGGACAGAAGGTACGATTTCCTGATTTGATTAAAAAACACAAACTAGGCACTTGTCTTGATTTAACCCTCTTGTATGCCGCGTGTGCAGAAGCCATAGGTATTCACCCTCTCATTGTTTTTTTCCAGGGACATGCCTATCCTGCTTTCTGGCTGAAAGAATTTGCCTCTCCGGAGAGTTATCAGGATGATAAAAGCATATTAACGAAAAGTATGGCGGGCGGTATAAATGAGGTTATTGCCGTAGAATCTACTTATCTCACTGATGAACATTCCACGTTTAGTAGCGCGGTTCAAGCTGCAGAGAGCAGTTTAAATAAACCCTATTACTTTCATTTTTTCGTAGATGTACGCAGAAGCAGAATTGGTCAAATTAAACCTCTCTCTTTAAAATTCAGCCCTGATTCCAACATGCAGGTTGAGGTGCAGCCAGAAGAGCCTGTGCGAATTAACAGCAATTTTGCTTTTGAAAAAGTGGAGGTTATACCTGAAGATGAGCACTCCGCTATTCACCCGGAAGACTCTCAAGATAAAATCACCTATTGGCAAAATAAATTAATTGATATGAGTTTGCGTAACAATCTGCTTAATTATCGGATTCAGAGCCAGGGAATCCC
>NZ_JBAPTY010000193.1:0-8894 GCF_049282395.1 Halobacillus sp.
GGATTACAGGCGGTTTTCAGGGGGAAGGGTTAAAAACCATTGTGCCCAATCAGGCCAGTGCCAAAATCAGCTGCCGCTTAGTAGGCGAGCAGAATCCGCAGGCTGTTTATGAAGCTATTCAGAGTCATCTTCAGACTCACAAGCCTGCAGGAGCGCAAATCGAAACGGAGCAATTGATTCAGGCAGATCCGGTGGCTATTGATTCAAAAGATGCTTATATCCAAACGGCAGCGGATGCCTATGAGGAAGTGTATGGCGTTCGTCCGCTTTTCCCTAAAGAGGGAGGTTCGATCCCTATTGTTGAAGTGTTTGCCAGCGTCTTAAAAGCACCTGTAGTATTAATGGGCTTTGGTCTTCCTTCGGAAAATCTTCATGCTCCGAATGAACATTTTCACTTGGAGAACTTTACAAAAGGGATCGTAACCGCCGCTAATTATTATACCCGTTTAGGAAACCAGTAAATGATAACCAGCATCCAGATCCGTCCAGGGTTTGGATGCTTTATTTTTTCTTAGCTTTCTGGATGATGGATGAAATAAAGGGTTCCTTACTTTTCGTATAGGACGGCCGATCTTTTTGATAGCGAACGGCTAGTGTCTGTTTGAGGGAATTATATTCTTCCATCGGTTCCGGGTGCTGGCGCAGGTAATCCCGAAACAGAAGTTTTTCTTCCCATTCCTTCCCGCCAAATTCACAAAGGTGTAAATGAAAAGTCTGCGTTTCCTTTACCTTCTTGAAAAAACGACGCTCCACAAGTTCCGGCTTAGGAACGTGCATATATCCAATGGCTGATAAACTCGGTATGTATGAATCGTAGGAGGCTAGAGACCTAACTCCTGCCATAATGTCAATAATAGGCTTAGCTTGTAACCCGGGTATGGCAGTGCTGCCTATATGTTCAATTCCAAGAGCATGGTGTCCCAAAGCTTCTGCTATCAACTCTTGTTCCTGTTCGAATAATATGGGCCATTCTGGATGATAGGTACGTAATGAGACCGTTGGTGTTTCTGTGGATGTCTGGCTCGCACAAGTAAAACAGCTAAGGGTCTGATCATTGTTCACCACTCCTTCCAAAAATCCACCTGAACAATAAATTAACGTTTCACAGTTGCGGCACTTGCCTGCCGGCTCTTTCATCAGGATCTCTCCTTTAATAGTAAAGTGTCATTTTTTAAGGGGGATGCGCCTGCATAATACGGAGGTACATTCAGTATAGCAGAGGGGTATATTTTGTAGAGGAATTAATAGGAAGGCTTAAAATACGCTAGGAAAAAGATGTATGTGTAAGAATTTGCGGATATAGGTTTACAAGACCCTGATTTCTGGTATTATATACAAGGATTTGATGATAAATCCTGATAAATACTATTTGAAAGGGGATATTAGCTTATGCTTACATCTCTTTATATGCTGTCACTGACTGTCCTTCTTACGTTTCTAGTATTATATGCCGTGGATAAAGTGGCGAACCGCTTTAAGAAGATCCAAAAAGAGCCGGCTCAAGCTGAAGAAGTCCCGTCAGAAATTGATTTCAGTCATTCCTATAAATAAATGCTTACGTCAAGCGGCCTCCCTAATGGGAAAGGCCGCTTTTTACATGAGGGATAAATTCTAGATGTCTTACAAATACTTCCGGACCAGGTCATACATATATTTCCAAACTCCCTTTCCGGTAAACAGTGGGTCTTCTTCTATACTCAGGGGCTGCTCGTTTTGTTAGCCTGGATAATATGGTAGAATAGATATGTTTAGATATTCGGCGAATGACTTTGCTCAACTATGAATGAGTTTAATGAAATAAATGTTATGTCACGTTTGAAAAAAGGGGATTATTCATGGATAATAAAGCGGTTGTTTTAGGTGCGAATTATTATATAGGATTGAGTACAATCCGCTGCTTAGGCATTCACGATGTGCACGTAGCGGCTGTCGATTATTCGTGGGAAGGGGCTTATGGACTTGAGTCCAAATACGTCTCGGAAGCGTTAATCGCTCCTCATTATAAAAAAGATCCAGAAGGACTTCTTTCCTTTTTGATTGATTACTCCAAACAGCAGAGCAAGATGCCTGTTCTTATTCCTACAGCTGATCCTTACGTAGAGTTTGTGGACGAGCATTTAATGGAATTACGGGAACATTTCCTTATTCCCCAAAAAGAACAAGGATTATATACTAAAATAATGGACAAAGGTACGTTGCATACGCTGGCTTCCGAGCACGGGGTAGCCGTTCCTGAAACCGTTCATATTGATGAAGAGAACTTTTTACAAAAAGTAGAGGAAAAGATTCAATTTCCGTGTCTCGTTAAACCGGTGGATTCTCCTGCATTTGTGTCCAAGTTCAGAAGGAAGCTGTTCAAAGTCTTTACGGAAGAAGAGCTTCTTGAGAAAGTCAATATGGCTAAAGAAGAAAACATTGAAGTGATTGTCCAGAGGATTATTCCGGGCTTCGATGACCATATGTACACTTTCGACGCCTACTTGAATCAGGATTCAGAAGTTACACACTGGGTCACTTGCCAGAAACTTCGTCAATTCCCTGTGAACTACGGGGCCTCGGTTTATACCCAGCAGAAATATGTCCCTGAGCTTTACGACCTCGGGAAGAAATTCCTTGAAGGCATCCAATATAAAGGATTTGCAGAAATTGAATTTAAAAAAGATGAACAAACCGGACAATTCTATTTAATTGAAATCAATGTCCGAATTACGAACTTAAACAGTCTGTTATATAAAACAGGAATCAACATGCCTTATATTACTTACAGGGAGCTTACCGGGAACCCTGTAGAGCCAAAAGCCGTTGAGAAAGACATGAATCTGGTCTTCTGGTATGCTTACGAGGATTTACTGGCTGTACGTGAATACGTTAAGACGGGTCAGCTTTCCATTCAAAAGGTACTGGCATCTTATTTCCGTCCCAAAGCCCACGCGATTTGGGATGCAAAAGATCCAAAACCCGCTTTTGCATTCGGAAAGAAAATGGCAGGTCTAGTGGCTGGAAAAGTGCGAAAATCAAGCTGATTCAGTAACATGGGGAAGAAATAGTAATACTTCCCCATATACAAAAAATAAAGGATCGCAATAATCGGACAAGGTTAAAACATTGCAGGGAAGGTAGATTAGAATGGCTAAACTATATGAATTGCTGAAATCCATTCAAGTTTTAGATGCTTGGAATGAACAAGAGCTGGATATTCATGGACTGGCTTATAACTCCAGAAAAGTGAAGCAGGGAGAGATTTTTGTATGTATTAAAGGGTTTAAAACTGATGGGCATGCGTATATATTAGAAGCTATATCTAATGGAGCGGCAGCCATTGTGGTCGAAGATTATCAAGAAGGATGGGATGACATTCCGCAGTTTCGCGTAGAGGACAGCCGTCAGGCGCTTGCCGCGTTGAGCGACGCTTTCTATCATCATCCGTCTCAATCGATGAAAACGATCGGCATTACCGCGACCAATGGGAAAACCTCTACATCCTTTATGACCGATGCGATCCTGGAAGAGCATGGAGCCAAGACAGGTCTTATAGGAACAGTGGTTGTTAAATTCGGCGATTATTCCGAGCCGACGAAACTGACGACACCGGAATCGCTGGATCTCCATCACTACTTTGCCCAAATGAGGGAGCAGGGTGTCTCTCACGTAACGATGGAAGTTTCTTCTTCCGCCCTCGATTTGAAACGGGTGGGAAGCGTGGATTTCGATATTGTAACGCTGAATAATATCAGCCGCGAGCATATCGATCTGCACGGCTCCTTTGAAGAGTACTTTAACGCTAAAGCAAGTCTTATCAGGGAAGCGGGTGCAGATAAATGGGCCATCCTCAACCTGGATGATCCTTATTCAGCTTCTCTGGTGGATGAAACGAAAGCGCAATTGCTCACCTTTAGTGTGGAAACAGGAGACGGGGATCTTATCTGTAAGAACCTTGACCTGTCCACCGGCCGCGCGAAATTTACAGTTGAAGTCCGAAAGCCGATATATGTAGGAGAGGCACCAATTGAGCCTCAGGAATTTGATATTGAACTATCCACTCCTGGTTACCATTCCGTGTATAATTCCATGGTGGCTATTGCAGCTGGATTATTGAGTGAAGTGCCGGTTCCAACGATTCAAAAAGGGCTGAAATCCTTTGGAGGGGTGGAACGCCGCTTTGAAATGGTATTTGAAGATGATTTTAAAATTTTAGATGACCATTTTGCGAACTACGGCAACATTAACGTAACTTTAAGTACCTTGCAGCAAATGGAGTATAATCAATTGAAGCTCGTTTATGCGATCCGCGGAAGCCGTGGTGTAACGGTAAACCGTGAGAATGCAAAGGCGATTGTTGAATGGGCTCCAAAGCTCGGAATAAAAGAAGTCATTGCGACCCTTAGCGACTCCCATGTTACAGAAAAAGACCAGGTCACTAACGAGGAGCTGCGGGTTTTCCAGGAATTGATGAAAGATGCAGGAATCCACGTGCATTTATATAAAGAACTGGACGACGCGGTCCGCCACGCTTTATCAGAAGTAGGAACAGACGATGTTGTACTCTTAGCGGGATGCCAAGGCATGGACCCAGGAGCAAAAATCGCGCTTGAGCAATTAAACAAAGCGAGACCAGAAATGGATGAAGAAGAATTATTCAAGCCGCTGAAAAACAGAGTGGCAGGAATCATGTAGTCATCAAAGGAAGGTTCGGGTCTTACGCAAGGAGGCATTTCATGAACGATAAACTAATCGGTATTCTCGGAGGTATGGGGCCAGAGGCTACGGCCGAATGCTATCTGAAAATCATCCGTGCAACCAGTGCCAGAAAGGATCAGGAACATTTCCGTGTCATTATTGACAGCAATGCAAAGATCCCTGACCGCACAGAAGCAATTTCCGGAAGGGGCGAGAATCCGGTACCCGAAATGATCCACGCAGCAAAAAACTTAGAAAAGCTGGACGTCGAGGTTGCCTGTATTCCGTGTATGACCGCCCACTATTTCATAGAAGACGTACAAAAAGAGGTTTCGTATCCATTACTAAATGCCTTTTTAGAGTTGAAAAAGTTTATCCGCAATTTCTATCCGGATATTTCTAAAATCGGCATTCTAGCTACGACGGGTACATTAGAAACCGGTCTTTTTGAAAAGTATCTCGATCACCTGGATATTGTATATCCTACGCCCATGACACAAAATGAAAAGGTCATGAAGTCCATTTATGGTGAAAATGGAATAAAGAGCGGGAATACGGATGGAGAGCCGCTCGAGCTTCTAAAAGACGCTTCTCAGGAACTGCTGGATAACGGCGCCCAATTAATCATATCGGGATGTACAGAGATCGGTCTAGTACTGAAACCCTATCACCTTCCCGTACCGCTCGTCGATCCGATGGAAGTGGTAGCGAATGTCGTTGTCAAAGAATCCGTGTATCAACAATCGTAAGCCGGTAAAAGGTGGAGAACTCGTTTTTAAAGACCAATAAATAAAGGAGCGAGGCACATGGCAGCTGATGACTTTAACAAGTTTTTGTCAGAATCCTTTAGTGAAGGTGTTTATTTTAGAGAGCTTCGGCTATCTCAGAAAGAGATCGATGCAGTTAAAACGATGTACCCGACAGCTCTCATCAAACGAACGAGTGAAGGGAACGATGTGCAGAGTAAAGCCTGGTATGAAATCAACCTTTTGCCGGTAGAAGGCCAAACAGAAAATGTGGAAGCCATTCGAAATGAAAACACGCGCTTGAAACGTGAACTTGAAGCATTAAAGCAATTTAAAAATTAATGATGAATTTCATACAGTTATTAAAGACAATTCCAAAAGGAGTTGTCTTTTTTGTTGTGGTCTGAACCCCTTATGTATATACATGTGTCATTCGACAAAATGTTGGGCGAACGACCATAAATACCCTGGTTTTGTCACGTTTATGTAAAAGCATGAAACACAAATGTAATAATAAATTGTCTTTTTTTATCGAACTTGTTTGTTATAATTAGAAAGGTAAAAGAAGCCGGAAATGTAAGACTACATATTTCAGACATCGAAGATTTACATCATGAGTTTAAAGCAGGAAGTGATATAAATTGTTTGATAAGCATCATCGCAATCGTTTATCTTTCGGTGTCCTGAAAGCCATCCGATTTAAAAAAAGAGAGAAAAATCGGCAATTCGGAAGTAAGAGGTGGCATCAAAGATGAAACTTAAGACATTTGGACGACATGGTAAAGAGGGCGTAAAGAACATTACGAGAAACCGCTGGATGTCCTTAGCTTCTATATCAGCTGTAACGGTTACTCTCCTGCTGGTAGGAGTCTTCGCTGCATTACTCCTTAATTTGAACTATATAGGCTCTCAAATCGAAGAAAACGTAGAAGTCCGTGTCTTTATGGACTTGACACTTGAAGAGCCGGGTCAAAATGAACTGAAAGATAAATTGCAAAACATCCCCGAAGTGGACACCGTTACCTTTCAATCCAAGGAAGAAGGACTGGAGAAGTTAATCGACAGTCTGGGAGAAGAGGGAGAAGTATTTGAATCCCTTAAAGATGAGAACCCGTTAAATGATGTGTACATCGTCAAAACCAAAAATCCTGAAGATACCATTCAAGTGGCTCAGTCTATTAAGTCATTCGAAAACGTTGAGAAGGTGGAGTATGCCAAAGAAACCGTTCAACGGCTTTTTAATGTGATGGATTTAGCTCGTAATATTGGGCTTGCCATAATCGCCGGTCTGTTGTTCACAGCCATGTTCCTCATTGCGAATACCATCCGTATTACCATTGTGGCACGCAGAAAAGAAATCGGGATTATGAAAATGGTAGGAGCAACCAACTGGTTTATCCGCTGGCCGTTTTTAGTAGAAGGCATCTTAATTGGTATGTTAGGAGCTGCTATTCCAATCGCTGTTGTGGTCTTTGGATACAGATACCTGTTCCAGGAGGTTACGACCCGATATCCGACATTATTCGTGGAATTACTTCCTGTCTACCCGTTTGTATGGAAAGTATCCATCCTGCTCATTTTAATGGGTGTCATTATCGGATTATGGGGAAGCTTTACGTCTATTAGAAAATATCTGAAAGTTTAATATAAAAATAAAAAATATACATGTGTTTTGGGGAGGAAGAGGGATTGAAGTTTAAGTTTACAGTTGCACTCCTGATCGCCACTCTTGTACTTGCCGGTTTATTCTCCGGTACAAGTCCAGTTTTTGCAGAATCGTATGAAGACCAAATCGAAAAGAGTAAAGAGCAAGTAGAAGAAAATCAGGACCAGTTAGAAGAAAACAAAGACAGTCAATCAGACAATGAAACTGAGAAACAGGAAAAACAGGAAAAAATTGACGAACTTAAAGAAGACCAGGAACAATTGAACGAGGAAATTGAACGCCTGGACAAACAAATGATGGATACGACTGAGAAAATAGATAAAAAAGAAGAAGAAGTAGAGCAAACCAGAGAGAACATCGAACAGTTGAAAGAAGATATTACTGAACTGGAAAAGCGAATCGCTGAAAGGGACGAGCTTCTAAAAGACCGAGTGAAGTCCATGTACCAGAATGGAGGAGCCATTGATTACTTAGACGTACTTATGGGAGCAGAAAGCTTCGGTAACTTCCTCGAAAGAATCATGAGCTTAAATACCATTGCCGAACAGGACAGGGAAATCCTTGAACAGCATAAAGCCGATAAAGAAGCTGTTGAAAGCAAAAAGGCAGAGGTGGAAAAGGAATTAACCTCTCTTGAAGAAAAACTCTCTGAACTGGAATCATTAAAGAGTGACCTGGACAGCCAGAAGGAAGATAAAAATGAACTGATGAATTCACTTGAACTGGAGGAAGAAGAACTTCATAATCACGTGATGGATTTAGAAGAAGAGAACGAAACATTAGCTGCACAGGAAGAAGCAATCAAGAAAGAAATCGAACGAGCCGAGAAGGCAGCCGAAGAAGCTGAACAGAAAGCAGCGGAAGAAAAAGCACGTAAAGAGGCAGCTAGAAAAGCCGCAGCTGAAAAAGCAAGAAACGAAGCTGAGGAAGCCGCCAGAAAAGCTGCCCAGGATCGTGCCGATGAAAAAGCCGCGGAAGAAGCAGAAGAAGCTGAACGAAAAGCCGAACAAGAAGAGCAGAAAGCGGAAGAAGACAAAAAAGCCTCCTCCAGCTCTTCAGACAGCAGTTCCAATTTCGCCTGGCCTGCATCCGCCGGAACAACTTCCGAATATGGTATGAGATATCACCCGATTGATAACGAAAACCGTTTACATTCCGGTATTGATCTAGCCAAGAGCGGAACTGTACCGATCAGGGCTTCAGCTGATGGAACGGTCATACGTGCCGGTTATTCATCCAGTTATGGCAATAATGTATTTATTACGCATCGTATCGATGGAAAGACGTACACGACTGTATATGCACACATGAGGTCCACTCCCGCTGTATCAGCAGGAGAGTCTGTATCGCAAGGTGATTTCCTGGGTAATATGGGAAGTACCGGGAACTCAACCGGACAGCATTTACACTTTGAGATTCATATCGGTTCATGGAACCCAAGCCGGTCCAATTCAGTGGACCCGCGCCGTTTCCTGCCATAAATTCTATAATACTAGCAAAAAGGGATTGCACATTGGGTGCAATCCCTTTTTGCAGCTTTGCGACTGAATGAATTCAATGGGTGTAAGATCTAAAATCTATATGTTTATATTTCCCGGAATGGCGTCCCGTTCATGGTTTGGTCATACATACTAACGACTTCGGATTTTGGTTTTTGGTTGTGAATAGGAAGGACAGAGAATGACGTTAAATCTTCATGGCATATGGGGCACATCCAGGTGCCTTCGCTGCTGCTAAAAGAGGGGCGGTGACAGCGCGGGCATTGTTTTTTGTACATAGTGTTCCCTCCGTGTTTTAAAATATAC
>NZ_JBAPTY010000194.1:0-10382 GCF_049282395.1 Halobacillus sp.
TTGTATTTTCCTGCAATATAAAAGAAAGACTTAAATAATTGAAAGCGTTATCATATCGAGGAGGATATTGGTGTGAACCTTAATCTGACCCAGACTCAGACCGTAGGATTAGTAATGACCCCGGAGATACGTCAAGCCATTTCCTTACTGCAGTACTCTACAACCGATTTGTGGGAATATTTAGAGGAGCAGACTTTAGAAAACCCCGTTCTTACCATAGATGAAGTACCGGCAGCCCCTAACAACACAGGTGGTAAAATTAATAAAACCATGTCTTCTAACCCGGTGGAATACTTTGCTGCCCACGAAAAAGGGTGGAGAGAAACACTGGTAGATCAAGTTAATTGGCTGGAGGTAGAAGAAGATTTAAAAGAAATCAGCCGTTTCTTACTGCTCAATTTAGATGAACAAGGATATCTTCGAATATCAATCGAAGAAATTACAGACCATCTTTCCTTTTCGAAGGAGAAAATAGAGCAGTCTCTTAACCTTATCAAGGAGTTAGAACCCTGTGGTTTAGGGTGCTTTACGATGCAGGAATATCTTCTGTACCAATTAAATAAGAAGTACCCCGAAGACCAGTGGCTGTATGATGTCGTTTCCAATCATCTGAACGACCTGGCTGAGAGGCGGTGGAGCAAGGTCGCGAAGCAAGCTGGCGTTTCTACCGGACGGATCCAGAGTGTTTTTGCTGTACTAAAAACGCTGCGGCCCCATCCATTAACAGGAATTTTTGGAGAGACAACCTCCTATTTAACTCCGGATTTAATGGTAAAGAAAGAGCTGGGAGTTTATAAACTGACCTATATTCCGTCAGTCGCTTCTTCTGTCAGAATGGATCCTTCTATTGCGGATTTATCCGTTGGCTCCCCTCAGGCTCAACCATATGTAGATAATTGTTATAAACAAGCATCCTGGCTGATCAGAAGTTTGGAGCAAAGAAAGGAAACCATCCTGAAAGTGGCAGAAGTCATCATTGAAAAGCAGACTCCTTTTCTAGAGGGCGGATCTCTACGTCCCATGACACTTAGGGAAGTCGCAGAGAAAATTAACATGCACGAGTCAACCGTGAGCCGTGCCGTAGCTAATAAAGCGATTCAAACTCCAAGAGGCGTGTACGAGCTTAAATTTTTCTTTAGTTCTGCGCTTAGCAAAGATCAAGAAGAGACTGTATCGGCAAGTCACGTCAAATTAATCATAAAAGGTCTTATTGATGAAGAAGATAAAAATCGGCCGGTGTCTGATCAGAAACTGGCTGATCAACTTAAAAACGCCAGCGAGATCACGATTTCCAGGCGAACCGTGGCTAAATACCGAGAAGCGATGGGAATTCTGTCTTCTTCCAAAAGGAAAGAATAAGTCCTTCTTCTAATCTTCCATTTTTCCCCTAACCCAGAATTTATAAGGTTAATAATCTTCCAGAAAGGGGAAAGGATACTAAAAGGATGGTTAGACAGGAGGATTATTTTTTTATGAAAAAGTTAGTCAGTTACGTAAAAGAACTCGTCCATGAGTTTCAAAAAGATAATATTCCGATATTGGGTGCTGCCCAGGCTTATTATTACCTGCTCGCCATTGTCCCTATGATTATATTGCTGCTCTCGATTCTTCCTTATATGAACATAGAAGCAGAAACCGCCATTAATGCTCTTGGTAAGGTTATTCCTAGTGACACGGCAGAAGTATTTCGTGAAAATATTATCAGTATTGTCGAGCAGCCTAAAGGCGGACTCTTAACAATTGGTATCCTCGGTACGTTGTGGTCGGCGTCCAATGGAGTGAACGCATTCATCCAGTCAGCTAACCAGGCTTACAACGTCGATGAAACTCGTTCTTTTATTAAAGTAAGGTTGTTATCCATCGTATTAACACTTGGCATGATTTTGGCTATTGTAGTGGCACTCGTGCTTCCTGTTTTCGGCGATGTGTTAATCAACTTTATGAATAATACATTTAACTTACCAAGCGAGACGGTTATTATCTTTCAATTATTGAGATGGGTTATTAGTGTATTAGTTATTGGAGCAATTCTAATGGCTTTATATCATTTCGCCCCAAACAAAAACATACCATTTAAGCATATTCTTCCTGGAGCCATTATTACGGCTGCTTTATGGCAGATCATCTCTCTGGCATTTTCTTTCTATGTTAGTAATTTCGCCAACTATTCAGCTACGTATGGAAGTCTCGGAGGTATCATTATTTTAATGCTGTGGTTCTTCTTAACCGGTATTATCTTAATGGTCGGTGCTGAAATCAATGTGATTTATCACCGTCGTCGTGATGATCGCAACCGCAAGGCCGCATAAACAGAAAAGACCAGTCCACCAAGAGGAACTGGTCTTTTTTATTGGTCTTGTTAAATCTAAGGTTGATAGTTCGTAAGAAGCTTATTAAACAATAGGGCCGGTTACTGTTAGACTCAGTTTCGAGATATGGAGTGGAGAAGGAGGCTCCAGGGAACGACTCGCTTTCCGTGGGCATGTGGTGAGCTTCCTCAGGCTTCGCCTTCCGGGATCTCACCGATCATGTTCATCCCACAGGAGTCTTCGCCGTTCCCTTCCGCCCCTTTGCGATCATGGAGCGCTCGAAATTCTCTGAATAAACACCTTCCAATGAACAAGGATCATCTATAATCCACCTTGAGTTTTAATGTTTGTTTACGTGTAGGAACCCTGTTATAGAAGCATTTGAGGCTGATGCAGTATGGCTCCTGTTTCCTATAGCAGGGTCCGTTCACTAGATATCGTTGGGGTGGCGGAGGAAACGACGAGACTCCCGCGGGAGAAGGAGCTAGACGAGACCCCACAAGGAGTGTTAACGACTGAGGAGGCTTGCCAGTTCCCCCGCAGGAAAGCGAGTTGTTTCCGTAGCCGCCCTCATCTATTGTTTGCAACGGACCCCAACTATCTCGAAACTGAGTCTTCAAGTAATGGGAGCTTATCTTTAGTACTGCACGGTTTTATAATAGTGAGACTGGATACTTTTCGAGTAAGGACCTCAGAGCCTGTGCCTTGTTACCGTCCCTGCCAGTGACGGAATCTGCTGTAATCAGGGAGTTCAGGACGGCTTCCTCAGTCGCTTCACTTACAGCACGAAAGGCTTCATCTATGTCCCCTTCGTGAATGGTCTGAAAAGAAAGGAGGGGCGTGTCTGATTTATATGGGATTTTAGCAGCGGTCGAGAAACCAATCACGACATCTCCGCTTCCAGTCGTAATCAGGGATCCTGTGCGTGAGAGACCGGTGACCGAACGTTTAAGAATACGATTTAATTGCCTTTCAGAAATAGGAAGATCTGTAGCCACAACCACCATCACAGAACCTTTGTCGGCCTCATTTGAAACTTCGACATGCCGGCTCAACTGTTCACCTACAGGCTTGCCATTCACTAGCAAATCACCCATACGTCCAAAGTTAGTGAGAACGAGAACCCCGATCGTATAGGTGCCGTGATGGAGTTCAACCCGGCGGGAAGAAGAACCCACACCTCCTTTTAACGAATAACAAACCATGCCTCTTCCTGCTCCCACACTTCCTTCTGGAAATTCGGAGGATGCTTCTTCCAACGCATGGACCACATGCTTCTTTTCTATGGATAGGGCTCTAATATCATTTAAAATCATGTCATTGCATTCTCCCACCACAGGATTCACACTTCCTTTCGATCTTCCGATTTCGGGGTTGTCCTGCAGCATGTATTCAATCAATGCCTCTGAGGCCGTCCCGATACCTAATGTATTAGTCAGAAGAATCGGAGTTTCCAGGGTACCTAATTCATTCATTTGAACCGTTCCCATCGTTTTTCCGAACCCGTTGATAATGTGGTTGGATGCTATTAATTTTTCTTTAAAAATATTCCCATCATGCGGCAGGATGGCTGTAACTCCTGTTTGAGTACTTCCTTCACTTAACGTGCAATGTCCTACCCGGACTCCTTCTACATCCGTGATGGCGTTACGTTTTCCCGTACTTAGTTTTCCTATATCAATTCCAAAGTCTCTTATTCTCAGCTGGCTCATTGTAACTTCTCCTTTCTCTTTTTACTGCTTTCGAAAAAACATCGTGAAACTCCTTTATTTTTTAAAGTGTATATTCATCCGGTGGAAGGTGTATATATACAAAATTCTTCTTCAAAAAGGCTGATGATCGTAAAAAAATTAAGAAAATTTTTCAAAAAAAACATAGTTTTATGATTGCGCTTACACTATCTAAATGAATGTGTTCAAGCGTATTTTGCATTGTTTCCTTTCTGTGAAAATATACGCAAATACTGTCACGAAAGCGTGAATCATCTAATTTTTCATGATATACTTGTAAGAAACTAAAAAGACAGAATTTTTTAATTTCTACTTTTGACCTACAAGAATAAGTCCGCTAGGGGGAATGAATATGCAAAAAAACGGCTACCCTGTACCGCAGGGCCTTTATCATCCTGAGAATGAACATGAAGCTTGTGGCATAGGCATGATTGCGAATATTGATGGAACGAAAAGTCACAGCATTGTTGAAAATGCGATCACTATACTTTGTAATTTGGAACACCGGGGAGGACAATCCGCTGATATTAGTACTGGTGATGGAGCGGGAATTCTAACCCAGATCCCTCATTACTTCTTTAAAAAACAGTGTGAGAAAGAAGATATAGAACTACCGGAACCGGGAGAGTATGGAATTGGGATGTTCTTCCTTCCAGAAGATCACGATACTCGAATGGAATGCAAACGAATCTTTGAAAGAATTGTGGAAGAGGAAGGACAAACCTTCTTAGGCTGGCGTACCGTACCAATCAATGATTCATTTGTTGGGGACGACGCTAAGAAAACGAAACCATTCATCCGCCAGGGCTTTGTTGCGCCTTCAGAAAATATCGAGACGCAAATGGATCTGGAGCGCCGCTTGTACATTATTAGAAAGCGTGCGGAAATCGAGATCGCTGGTAAAGAGGGCTATGACGATTTCTATATGAGCAGTCTCTCTTCCAATACGATTGTTTATAAAGGGATGCTGATTCCAGAACAGCTGGATTCCTTTTATATAGACTTGAACCACCCCGACTTTAAAACGGCTCTGGCTTTAGTCCATTCCCGTTTCAGTACGAATACATTCCCGAGTTGGAAACGTTCACACCCGAACCGTTTTACCATTCATAACGGGGAATTTAATACATTAAGAGGTAACGTTAACTGGATGAGAGCACGTCAGAAGCTTTGCAGTTCTGAGTATTTCAGTGAAGAGGACCTCCAGAAGATTCTGCCGATCATTGACTCAGAGGGCAGTGACTCTTCTATGTTTGATAATGCTTTTGAATTTCTTTATTTATCAGGACGCTCCCTTGCTCATACAGCCATGATGATGGTTCCTGAGCCATGGGCAAATGACGATACCATCCATGAAGATAAAAAGAGCTTTTATGAATACCATAGTACGTTAATGGAGCCATGGGACGGCCCTGCAGCCCTTGCTTACACCAATGGAAAGCAAATTGGTGCTTGTTTGGACCGGAATGGTTTAAGACCGGCAAGGTACTACGTCACAAAAGACGGAATGATTGTGCTTGGTTCAGAGGTAGGGGCTCTGGATATCTTTGCGGACGATATTTTGTATAAAGATCGTCTCCACCCAGGGAAGATGCTTCTCGTGGACTTAGAAGAAGGCAAAATTATTCCGGATGAAGAAATCAAACTCCAAACTGCTAGAGAACATCCTTATCAGGAATGGATTGACAACCATAAGTATGATTTGGAAGATTTACCGGAACCAACGGAAGAACACCGTCCAGTAAACCCATTGATCGATCAGCAGCTCGCTTTTGGATATACAACAGAAGAACTAAATAAAATTATTGTTCCTTTGGTATCCAGTCAGAAGGATCCTGTAGGTTCTATGGGATATGACTCACCGCTTGCTGTTCTATCTAAAAAACCACAGCTTTTATACAGCTATTTTAAACAGTTGTTTGCACAGGTGACGAACCCGCCGATTGACGCCATTCGTGAAAAATTAATTACAATGGTAGAAACCACGATCGGAGCTGAAGGGAATTTAGTAGAGCCAAAACCGGACAGCTGTCGTCAGATCAGGCTGGAAACTCCCGTTTTAACGAACCGTCAACTGGAACAGCTGCGTCAGCAGTCATTAAAAGGATTCGAAACCCGCACGCTATCTATTTTATTTGAAGCAAAAGAAAATAAGATGGAGCAGGCCCTGGATCGTTTGTTTGAAGAGGCCGATCAAGCCGTAGAAGAAGGGACGACTCTCCTCATCCTGTCTGACAGAGGCGTTAATGAAGGAGAAGCCGCTATTCCTGCTCTTTTAGCTGTGTCCGGTCTTCACCATCACTTGATCCGTCAAGGGACGAGAACGAAAGTCAGTCTGTTGATCGAATCAGGGGAACCTAGAGAAGTTCACCACCATGCCGCTTTATTAGGCTATGGAGCTGAAGGGATCAACCCATATTTAGCCTATGACACGATCCGCGACCTTGTAGACCGCGGTGATATACAGGTAGACTCCTATGAAGCTGCGGTACAAACATACGTTAAATCCGCAACAGACGGAATTATTAAAGTCCTTTCGAAAATGGGCATATCCACGATTCAAAGTTACCGTGGTGCTCAAATTTTCGAAGCGGTCGGTATCCAGAAGGATGTCGTTGATAAATACTTCACGCGTACAGCCTCCCGTCTTGGCGGAATTGGCCTGGATATTATCGAAAAAGAAGTATTAATGAGACATGAGAAAGCTTATACAGAAAACCGTGGAGGCAACCGTAAGTTAGAAGCGGGGGATGAATTCCAGTACCGTGAGAACGGAGAGGATCATCAGTATAACCCGCAAACGATCGCTACACTCCAACACGCGTGTCGTTCCAATGATTATAATCTTTTCAAACAATACTCTGAAATGCTGACAGATGAGAAGAATAATCTGCAGTCACTGCGAGGGTTGTTATCCTTTAAGAAGCGCCCATCGGTGCCAATTGAAGAAGTTGAATCGGTCGAAGATATTTGCAGCCGTTTTAAAACAGGTGCCATGTCATATGGTTCGATCAGCCAGGAGGCGCATGAGGCATTAGCGATTGCTATGAACCGTGTCGGCGGAAGCAGTAACACAGGAGAGGGCGGAGAAGATCCGGATCGTTTTACTCCTGATGAAAACGGTGATACCCGCCGAAGCTCCATTAAGCAGGTAGCTTCTGGACGTTTCGGAGTAACGAGCCACTATTTAGTTAATGCGGATGAAATACAGATTAAGATTGCTCAAGGTGCAAAACCCGGAGAAGGCGGACACCTTCCTGGTACCAAGGTATATCCGTGGATTGCAGAAGTACGCGGATCTACCCCTGGAGTTGAGTTAATATCTCCTCCGCCGCACCATGACATCTATTCAATCGAAGACCTTGCAGAATTGATCTACAACTTGAAGAACGCGAACCCTAGAGCACGCGTAAGTGTAAAACTAGTATCAGCCGTCGGCGTTGGTACGATCGCAGCCGGTGTAGCTAAAGGACGAGCAGATCTAGTCTTAATCAGCGGCTATGATGGGGGTACGGGAGCGGCTCCAAGAACAAGTATTAAGCATACTGGTCTGCCTTGGGAAATCGGTCTTGCTGAAACGCACCAGACCCTTGTACTCGACCGTCTTCGTGACCGAATTGTCGTGGAAACGGACGGAAAAATGATGACAGGGCGCGATGTAGTCGTTGCGACCTTGCTTGGAGCTGAAGAATATGGCTTCTCTACAGCCCCGCTTGTCGTATTAGGCTGCGTCATGATGCGTGTATGCCACCTGAACACTTGTCCAGTAGGAGTAGCGACACAGGATCCTGAGCTCCGGAAGAAATTCACGGGTGAAGCGGATCACTTGGAAAACTTCATGCGTTTTATTGCACAGGAAGCAAGAGAATTAATGGCGGAGCTTGGTTTCCGTACGATTAATGAAATGATCGGTCGTACAGATGTGCTGCAGGCGAACGAAGCGATTGACCACTGGAAAGCCAAAGGTGTCGACTTATCGGCCCTTCTTTATCAGCCTGTTGTACCTGATAATTATGGACGCTATGCGATTAGAAAACAGGACCACGGTCTTGAGAAAACACTAGACGTGGAAGAACTGATTCCACTTTGTAAAAAAGCGATTGAAACAGGTGAGCCTGTGGAAGGAACAGGTTCCATTCGAAATATTCACAGGGTTACCGGAACCATATTGGGAAGTGAAATCACCCGCAAATATGGAGCGGAAGGTCTTCCGGAAGACACAATCCGTCTCACCTTTAAGGGGTCAGCAGGCCAGAGCTTCGGTGCTTTTATCCCGAAAGGAATGACGCTTAGACTCGTCGGGGATGCCAATGATTACGTCGGAAAAGGACTGTCCGGAGGTAAAATTATTGTCCACCCTTCTCCTAGGTCCACTTTCGTACCAGAAGAAAATACGATTATCGGGAACGTCTCATTCTATGGAGCTTCTGGTGGAGAAGCCTACATTAATGGACTTGCAGGTGAGCGTTTCTGCGTACGTAATAGTGGAGCAGAAGTGGTCGTTGAAGGAGTAGGAGATCACGCATGTGAGTACATGACAGGTGGAAAAGTGGTCGTTCTTGGGGGAACGGGCCGCAATTTCGCCGCCGGAATGTCTGGCGGAGTCGCTTACGTGCTGGACGAAACCGAAGAAGTTTTTGAGACAAAATGCAACCATGAACTTGTTCATACTCAAAAACTGACAGACTCTAAGGAAATTAAAGAACTCTATGAAATGATCGAGAAGCATATGACTTATACCAATAGCACAAATGCCCAGCGAATTCTGAATAATTGGGATGCCTTCGTTTCCAAGTTTGTGCGTGTCATACCGGCGGATTATCTTGCTATGCAGGAACGTATCCAGAGTTTAAGAGAAGAAGGCATGGAGAAATTTGATGCTGAAATGACAGCATTTGAAGAAAGTAATAAGCCAGTAGAAACAGTAAAATAACAACAGAGGGGGAGATCTGATGGGAAAGTCTACTGGATTCATGGAATATGAGCGTCAGTCGATACCTGAGCGTGATCCGGCAACTAGAACGAAAGATTGGGAAGATTATACTTTACCCATGTCAGACGAGGAAGCACAAAAACAAGGGGCGCGCTGCATGGATTGCGGCGTACCTACTTGTCATTCAGGGATGGAAGTTAAAGGCATGACCACCGGTTGTCCCGTTTATCATTTAATTCCTGAATGGAACGATCTCGTCTACAGAGGGCAGTGGAAAGAAGCTTTAAAGAAAGAACACGAAATGAACAACTTTCCTGAATTTACGGGATTTGCCTGCCCGGCTCCATGTGAAGGGGCCTGTGTGCTAGGTATAAATGAACCACCTGTAGCTATTCGATCCGTCGAGCGTTCCATTATTGAGAAAGGGTTTGCTGAAGGCTGGGTCGTACCTGAGCCGCCAGAGAAGCGTACAGGAAGAAGCGTTGCTGTAGTAGGATCTGGACCTGCAGGACTGGCCGCAGCTGCCCAGCTTAACAAAGCTGGACATTGGGTTACCGTATTTGAACGAAGTGACCGCGTAGGCGGATTACTAACGTACGGTATTCCAGAAATGAAGCTTCCTTATGAAATTGTGGAGCGAAGAGTGAATATCCTGAAAGAGGAAGGAATTCGTTTTCAAACGAACACCGAAGTAGGAAGAGACTACCCGGTATCCCGTCTTAATGAAGAGTATGATTCCGTAATCCTTTGTGGCGGAGCAACCACTCCAAGGAACCTGGAAGTGGATGGCCGCGGGTTGAAAGGCATTCATTATGCTATGGACTTCCTCTATGCAAATACAAAGAGTCTGCTGGATTCAAACCACGAAGATAAAAATTACATTAGTGCGAAAGACAAAAATGTGATCGTTATCGGTGGTGGCGATACAGGGACAGACTGTATCTCTACTTCCCTCAGACATGAATGCAAGACATTGACCCAATTTGATATTTACGATAAAAAAGGGTCAGAACGTGATAACGAAGTAAACCCATGGCCTCAATATCCGATTACTCATACAGTAGGTTATGGACAAAAAGAAGCGGAAGCCAAATTCGGTGACGATCCGCGTGCTTATGCCGTAATGACTAAGAAATTCGTCGGGGATGAGAATAATAGAATTAAAGAGGTTCACACCATCGATGTGGCTTTGTCCTTTGACGATGACGGCAATAAAGTAAGGACAGAAATACCTGGCACAGAAAAAGTCTGGCCAGCCGATCTTGTTTTGCTTGCCATTGGATTCAGTGGTCCAGAACAGGACTTAATTGAGAAGCTTGGAATTGAAACTACGGTTAGAACGAACGTAGCTGCCCAGTATGGTAAGTACACGACCAACGTGGAAGGTGTATTTGCCGCCGGTGATATGCG